>VGVU01000006.1 GCA_016873905.1 Betaproteobacteria bacterium
AATTCCCGGGCACGCTGTCGAGCCTGAGCACATTGACCAGGAAATCGGTCAGCTCGTAGGTGCGCGCGGCGAGGCCCTCGCTGCGCGCAAGCAGAGCCGGATCGTCGCGGAACAGCTCGGGGTAATGAGCGCGGACCATGCCGCCGCAGGAGCCGGAGGGGGCGACGACATAGTCGAAGCCCTCGAACTCGTCGAGCACCTTGCGCGCCAGCGCGATGGCCGTGGCACGGTCGCCGGAGTTGTACGCCGGCTGGCCGCAGCAGGTCTGCGTCTGCGGCACTTCCACCGTGCAACCGCCGTGCTCGAGCAGGCGCAGCGCGGCGAAGGCGACACTCGGCCGCATGAGGTCGGCGAGGCAGGTGACAAAGAGGGCGACGCGCAAGTCAGGCTCCGGCACAAAGGTTTCAAAAGGATAGGAACTTCAACCGCTAGCCCGGCAGTGTCTCTGCACCCGGAACCTTTCGTCAATCGGAAAACGGTCGGCTATCCCGCGATCCGCTGATCGAAGCCAATTGGGGCTTATCTTCTTCGTGGCCCTGACGCGCGCGCCGCCTGGCTGACCTGCCCGGTGCTGAGGTGATCTTCCGTGAACGGGGTTACTTGCTGGTGCGGATGCCCGTAGCGGCCGGGCGGTAGCTTTCAACCAGAAAGACGCTGTAACGGCGGGTGAGGTCTCGGTGGATCGGGATGACGATCTCCGGCAGGGGTGTGACCGAGGCGAAGTGCTGGCGCAGGAAGGCTGGATCACTCGGTCCGCCTACGAGCAGGAAGCTGCCATCAGGCGCGGTGCCAAGGTCGTTCATAAGGGCGTAGTGACTCCGAACCTGCCCGGACAGGTTCCAGAAATAGGCTGGCCGCGAGCGAGGCCGGGCGTAATACAGGAGTTCGGTAATGACATCCCGGTCGGTGCATAAGAGGCGAGCCTGGGGGTGGGCAGCGAGTTGTTCGGCCACGGCCGCACCGAAGGTGCGCCAGCCGGTGATGCGGTGATAGGGATTGGTCTTGCGGGTGAGTTCCACACCGGCCCAGCGCGTCAAATCGTGATAGTGATAAATCAAGCCGCCCAGAACCAGGTTGAGGCCCAGGGCCAGTGTCAGCAGGCGGCGGCGATTGGTTTGCAAGACGGCGATGACGACGAGCGGCGTTGCTGCGACATAGGCGAAGGCCGCCCAGTTGGCGAAGGCGCGCGAGAGCAGGGCCAGACCCAGGAAACCCGTAAGCGGCAGGGCGACAAACCAGATCAGAAAGCGCAGCGCGGGCTGTTCACGCCAACGGCGTGGGCGCAGAACCAGACCAATCAGGATGGCGAACAGGAGCGGACCAAATACGGCAAATTGGGCGCCGAAAAATTCCAGCAGTTTGCCCGGGTGGAGTAGGCCGCGATCGAGTTGTGAGATCTCGGCCGTGTGCTGAAAACTGGCAAACTGGTGTTGGGCATTCCAAAGCAGATTGGGTGCGAACACAATGAGCGCAATCGCCAGGGCGACGAAGGGTTTGGCCGTGGTCAGATGATGCCGTCGCTGCGGTTCGCTCAAGAACCAGCCCAGGGCTGCGACGCCAAAAGCGGCCATGGTGTATTTTGAGAGCAGGCCCAGGCCGACGAGCGCCCCGAGGAGCAACCAGTCGCGCCAACGATTCAGGTCGGTAGCACGCACGAGGGCCCAGAGCGCTGCGCTCCAGAAAAAGAGCAGGGCGGCATCGGTGGTGATCAGCCAACTGCCGAGGGCAACGACCGGCAGGGTTGCATAGGCCAAGGCCGTCCACAGTGGCGCAGCGGGTGCGTGGAGGCTGGGTTGCCAGGCCAGCAGTCGGCGGGTGGTGAAATAAAGCAGGAACGCGCCCAGCGGATAAAGCACGAGCGAGGGGGCGCGCACGGCGAATTCGCTGTCCCCCAGAAGGGCGGTGCTGAGGGCGATGAGCCAGGCCAGCATGGGCGGTTTTGAGTAATAACCCCAGGCCGGTGCGGTGGACCAGTCCCAATATTGCGCCTCGTCAAAGAAGAGCTCGGGCTGGGCGTGGATGGCTGCCGCAAGCCGCCAGAGGGTGAGTGCGGCGAGGGCCAGGCCAAGCCAGCGCAGATCCTGATGGAGGCGATCAGACATGGGGTTGTTCCTGATCGTCCTGTGCTAACGCGCTTTCAAATTGCGCGGCCTGACGGTGTTGGCGATACAGGCGGGCGCCGATGACGGCGGAGATAACAAACAAGGCGGCGGCTACGCTCAGGCGCAGGCTGGGGTCCACATTCACGCCGCTCCCGGCGAGAGCGAAGATCAGGGTCTGAGGCAGAAAACCTAAAGCCGAGCCGGCAAAGAAGGGGAGGGCGGCGATGTGGCTGACCCCAGCGACGAGATTCGTCAGCAGATTGCTGCCGACGGGCAGGAGGCGGATCACCAGGGCCATGTTGAACGGGCTGCGGCCGAGAAAGGTATCCACTTGTGCGATGCGCCGCGCAAAGCGGCGTTTCATCAGGTCACGGGCCAGGAGGCGGGCGTAATAAAAACTGGCGATGCAGCCAAGGACGGTCGCCAGCAAGGCCAGCGCAGTTCCACTGACGAAACCGAAGGCATAACCGCCGAGAAAGGCAAAGACCTGGCGCGGCAGGCCCACGGCCATGGCCAGAACGCCCATGGCGATGAAGAGGATCTCGCCACGCAGGCCTTGTCCGCGCACGGCGGTGTCGATCCATTGCTCGTTGAGGCTATCGAGGCCCAAGTGGCGCACGGTCAAGCCCAGAAATACCAGGGCCGCCATCAGAAGGGCGCTTTTTGCAAAGGTGCGTAGCATAAGGGTCGGATTGTATCCGCATTCCATGACGGAACTGGCGACACTCGGCAATCGGCCCAGCCGTGTTGAGGGCTTTTCGCTTGCCCGGGAAGGCGCTTCCCTGTATGCTTCGCAACCTCCCGGAGAGGTGGATGAGTGGTTTAAGTCGCACGCCTGGAAAGCGTGTGTGGGTGAATAGCCCACCGCGGGTTCGAATCCCGCCTTCTCCGCCAAAACATGGCATTGCTGCGCTAACCTATTGAATCGTGCGCGTTTAGCGCGGTGAATTTGATGGGATTTCGCAGAATCCCGCGTAAATCAGCGTAAAATTGTCGTAAAAATTTCCACGCTTGGAGTTTTACGACAAATGCTGACCGCGAAGCAGATCGAGGCCCTTGCGCCTCGCGAGAGATCCTACCGCGTGGCCGATTCCCGTGGCTTGTCGCTGCGGGTTGACCCCTCGGGCGCAAAATACTGGATCGCAACCGTCGCCCGGAAGACGCGCTCGCTGGGGCGCTGGCCGGATATCTCGGCCGTCGATGTCGCGCGATAAGGCCGCGCCACTGGCTTTGTCTCTCCTGCTATCGCCGTCCCGCCAGCACCGACTTTTGCGCTTGGCATATGTTCGCACGTACTGCCCGCCGACGAAACCGTCAGCTTCGCTCACGGCTTCGTCGGCTGCCTTCGGGTTGGCCTTCACGGTGGTCGTAAAGCCGACCTGCGTCACCATGTAGGCGCTGCTCGGCAGCACGGGCGCGAGCTTGTCGAGCAGGTCATAGACCGCCTTGGGGTTGTGCTTCGTGTCGGCATCGACGATCAGCTTGGCGATCTTCGAGGCGGCCGGCGCCCTGATCGCCGGCGGCGATGTAGTGGCGACGATTCGCGGCGGCATCATCGCGCCCAGTGCGGTGTCCAGCCCGGAGGTTTTCGTCTGGCTGATGCTGGCCGCCCTGCTGGCGGGGGCCATCTGGCTCAACATCGCCACGGCAGTGGGCGCGCCGGTCTCCACCACCCATTCCATCGTTGGCGGCGTGCTCGGCGCGGGCGTCGCCGCCGGCGGCTGGGGCGTCGCCAACTGGGACACCATGGGCTCGATCGCCGCCAGCTGGGTGATCTCGCCGGTCATGGGCGGTATTGTCGCGGCAGCTTTTCTGTATTTCATCAAGCGCCGGATCCTCTACCGTCAGGACGTGATGGCGGCGGCGCGGCGCGTCGTGCCGCTGCTGGTGGCGGGCATGGCCTGGGTCTTCACCACCTATCTGATGCTCAAGGGCGTGCGCGCGGTGATCAAGGTCGGCTTCCTGGAATCCTTCCTGGCCGGGGGTCTGGTCGCGCTGCTCGTGTATCTCGCCGTGCGCCCGCGTGTCGCCCGCCAATCCCAAATTGCCGCGCCCAGCGACAAGGCGCGCGTCAATATCATGTTCACCATTCCGCTGATCTTCGCGGCGGCGCTCCTGAGTTTCGCCCACGGCGCCAACGACGTGGCCAACGCCGTGGGGCCGCTGGCCGGCATCGCCGATGTGCTGGGCAGCGGGGCGGTCGGCAAGTCGGCGCAGATTCCGCTGTGGGTGATGATGATCGGCGCCCTCGGCATCTGCCTCGGGCTGGCCCTGTTCGGGCCGAAGCTGATCCGCACCGTCGGCTCGGAAATTACCGAGCTCGACCAGACGCGCGCGTTCTGCATCGCCATGTCGGCGACCATCACCGTCATCATCGCCAGCCAGCTCGGCCTGCCGGTCAGCTCGACGCACATTGCCGTCGGCGGCGTCTTTGGCGTCGGCTTCCTGCGCGAATATCTCAAGTCCAGCTACATGCGCATGGTCGATGAAATTCTCGTCCATCACCCAAGCGACGATGCCGAGGCGATCAAGGAATATCTGCAACGCTTCGATAAGGCGACGCCGCGGGAAAAGAAGGACATGCTCGACCAGTTGAAGCGCGAAGCCAAGCTGCGCACCTCGCCCGAACTGTTCTCGCGCGAGGATCGCAAGGGCCTGCGCAAGGTATACCGGGGGGAACTGATCAAGCGCAACCAGCTACAGAAGATCGTCGCCGCCTGGGTGATCACCGTGCCCGCCTCGGCGCTCCTCGGCGCGCTGTTCTTCTTCGCGCTGCGCGGTGCCTTGCTGCCGTGACTTTCTGTCCCCCCACCCCCAGCCCCCGCCCCGGGGCGGGGGTCAAAGTAAGCTCGCTGCGCTCGCTATTACAAAGCGCCGATCCGGTTCTATCGCAGTAACCATCTGGCGCTGGCCTTCGCCATTCCACCGCTTTGCCCGCAACGACGATGAGTTCGCGCGTGGCGCGCGATTTCATTCCGAGCGCCTTGCAGAATCGTCATTGCGGCCTTTCGCGATAGCGAAAATTGCCGGGTGAATCTACAATCCGCCCCTATGCAATCCTTCCTCGGCGTCTTTTCCCTACTCTTTGCCTTCTGGCTGCTGCTGTCGGGCATGTACGTGCCCTTCCTGGTCACGGCAGGCGTCGGTTGCTCCGTATTCGTCTATTGGCTGGCGCGGCGCATGGGGCTGATCGACCGCGAGAGTTTTCCGTTCCGGCTGGCCGGTCGGGCGGTCTTCTCTTATTGGCCCTGGCTGGGCGGGGAAATCCTCAAGTCGGGCTGGGATGTCAGCCGCCGCATCCTTGATCCGCGCCTTCCCATCTCGCCGACGCTGGTGGAATTTGTCCCGACCCAGAAGACCGATCTCGGCCTGGTCATCCATGCCAACTCGATCACCCTGACGCCCGGCACGATTTCCGTGGAAGTCGAGCCCGGCCGCTTTCTCGTCCATGCGCTGACCGCCGAGGGCGCGGCGGGCCTGGCCGGCAGCGAAATGGACCGGCGCTGCACGGAACTGGAGGGCAGAGGGTGAGTCTGGTACTGGCGGGAGCAACGCTGGCGCTGATCGTCTGCACGCTGCTGGCGTTGCTGCGGGCCGCCCTCGGCCCGACCGTCTTTGACCGCCTGCAGGCCGCCAATACCGTCGGCACCAGCGCCATGATGCTGCTGGCCCTGTTCGGCTTTCTCTTTGGCCGCCCCGAGTTTCTCGACCTGGCCATCACCTACGGTCTGCTCAACGTCATCGGGGTGATTGCGGTGCTCAAGTTCTTCCGCCAGGGCGATTTGGGTGCGGCAGGTGCTAGCACGGAGAAAAAGCCGTGAGCCTGCTGGTCGACATCGCCAGCGCGCTGTGCCTGATCGCCGGCGCGTTCTTCTGCCTCGTCGGTGCCTGGGGGCTGCTGCGCATGCCGGATTTCTACACGCGCGTGCACGCGGCGAGCGTGCTCGAAACCCTGGGCGCCGACCTCATCCTGCTTGGCCTGGCGTTGCAGGCCGGCTTGACGCTGGTCGCCGTCAAGCTGCTGATGATCGGCCTGCTGATCTTCTTCGCCAGCCCGACGGCCAGCCATGCGCTGGTGCGCGCGGCGCTGCTCAGCGGAATCAAACCGTTATTGGCCACTGCCGATTCGGGAGAAGCGTCATCGAAACCCTGATCATCAACGCCCTGTTGCTGCTGATGGTGCTCGCGGTGCTGGCGCTGGCGCGCACGCGCAACCTGTTCGCCGTCGTCGTCCTGTCCGGCGCCTACAGCTTCCTCATGGCCACCTTGCTGGTGGCGCTCGATGCCGTGGATGTGGCGATGACCGAAGCCGCCGTCGGCGCCGGCGTTTCCACCGTGCTGCTGCTCGGTGCCCTGCACCTGTGCAAGAGCCAGGAAGCCAAGCCGGTGCGCGGCCCCTGGTTACCTCTGCTGCTGTCGCTTGCCACGGCCGCGCTGTTGATCTACGGCGCCCTCGGCTTGCCAGATTTCGCCGACCCGAACGCGCCTATCCATCAACATGTGGTACCGCGCTACCTGCAGAACGAGGTCGACGTGCCCAACGTCGTCACCGCCGTGCTGGCCAGCTTCCGCGGCTACGACACGCTGGGCGAAACCACGGTGGTGTTCACCGCCGGCGCCGGCATCATCGCCCTGCTGCGCCGGCGCAAACCCAAGGGGGAGAAGGAGGCGCACGATGGAAAATGATCTCGTCCTGCGCGTGGTCGGCAAGCTGCTGATTCCTTTCATCCTGCTCTTCGCCCTGTATGTCCAGTTTCACGGCGACTTCGGCCCCGGCGGCGGCTTCCAGGCCGGGACGATTTCGGCGGCGGCCATCGTCTTCTATGCCCTGATCTTCGGCCTCGACAAGGCGCGCCGCATCATGCCCGACCGCCTGGTCGAAGCCATGCTGGCGAGCGGCGTGCTGATCTATGCGGGCGTCGGCGTCGCCGGCCTGCTGCTCGGCGGCAACTATCTCGACTATTTCGTGCTCGACAAGGATGCGGTCCACGGCCAGCATCGCGGCATCTTCTGGGTCGAGGTCGGGGTGCACATCACCGTCTGCGGCGTGATGCTGAAGATTTTCTACATGTTCGCCTCGCGCGGACAGGATGGCGAGGAATGAGCAGCGGCGGTCTCCCCGAACATTTCAGCTACATCGTCACCGTGTTTCTGATGGTGGCCGGCCTGTTTATTGTCATCGCGCGCGGCAACCTGATCAAGAAGCTGGTCGGCCTGTCGGTGTTCCAGACCTCCGTCTATCTGCTCTACATCACGCCGGGCAAACTGCTCGGCGGCACCGCGCCGATTCTCTCCCCGCAGTTCACGGTCTATTCCAACCCGCTGCCGCATGTGCTGATCCTCACCGCCATCGTCGTCGGCGTCGCTACGCTGGCCCTGGGTCTGGCCCTAGCGGTGCGCATCAAGGAAGCCTACGGCACCATCGAGGAGGATGAGATCACCGCCGCCGACAATGCGGTGCAGGACGTGGAAGGGGTGAAGTCGTGAGCAGTCTGAGTGCGCATCTGCCCGCCCTGCAGGTCGTCCTGCCGCTGCTCTCGGCGCCCTTCGCCGTGCTGCTGCGCCACGGCGGCTTCGCCTTCGGCATCGTCACCGCCGGCGCCTGGGCAGCCTTCGCCTGCGCCATCGGTCTGTGGCTGCAAACCGGTGAAGCAGGCATCATCAGCTATCACATCGGCAGTTGGCCGCCGCCTTGGGGCATCGAGTACCGCGTGGATCGCCTTGCCAGTTTCGTCCTGCTGCTGGTCTCCGGCACCGCCGCCATCGTGCTGCCCTACAGCCGCGCCAGCATCGAGCACGAAATTCCGCGCGAGCTCCACTATCTCTACTACGCGATGTTCGGCCTGTGTCTGGCCGGCCTGCTCGGCATCACCATCACCGGCGATGCGTTCAACGTCTTCGTCTTCCTCGAAATATCGTCCTTGTCCACCTATGTGCTGATCGCGCTGGGACGCGACCGGCGTGCGCTGGCCGCGTCCTACCGGTACCTCATCATGGGAACGATTGGCGCGACCTTCTTCGTCATCGGCATCGGCTTCCTCTACCTGATGACCGGCACGCTCAACATCGTCGACCTGGGCGAGCGCCTGCGCACGGTCGAGGATTCCCGTCCGGTGCTGGCCGCGCTGGCCTTCATCACCGTCGGCGTCTCGCTCAAGCTGGCGCTGTTCCCGCTGCACCAGTGGCTGCCCAACGCCTACACCTATGCGCCCTCGGCAGTCACCGCCTTCCTCGCCGCCACCGCCACCAAAGTCTCGGTGTATGTGCTGATCCGCTTCTGGTTTTCGGTGTTCGGCGAAACGCTGATTTTCGAGAAGCTGCCGCTGCCGCAGATCTTGCTGCTGCTCTCGCTGGCCGCCATGTTCGCGGCGAGCTTCATCGCCATCTTCCAGGACAACCTCAAGCGCCTGTTCGCCTATTCCAGCGTCGGCCAGATCGGCTACATCACGCTCGGGATGTCCTTCGACAGCGTCAATGGCCTTGGCGCGGCCATCCTGCACCTGTTTAACCACGGCATCACCAAGGCGGCGATCTTCCTGCTGATTGGTGGCGTGGTGCTGGGGCTGGCGAAGAACAGCGCCGTCCCCAATTCACGAGGCGTGCCGGCTGGTGCCGTCCCGCCAGCGCCGACTTTTGATCGATTGGCCGGCCTGGCGAAGCGCATGCCGCTCACCTGCTTCGGCATCGTCCTCGCCGGCCTGTCGCTGATCGGCGTGCCTGGCACGGCCGGCTTCGTCAGCAAGTGGTATCTGATTCTCGCCGCCATGGAGGCGGGCCAGTTCTGGATTGTCGCTGCAATCCTGCTCTCTTCGCTGCTGGCCATCGCCTACGTCTGGCGCTTTGTCGAGGTGGCCTACTTCAAGCCGGCGCCCGAAGGCACGACGAAACAGGAGGCGCCGCTGGGCCTGCTGATCCCTGCCTGGCTGTTGGTTATCGGCACGATCTGGTTCGGCCTCGATACCTCCTTCACCGTCGGCACGGCCACCGAGGCCGCGCTGCAACTCGTCAAGGCGGGTCGATGAGCGTGCTGGCCTTCGCTTTCGTCATCCCGCTGCTTGGCGCCGTCGGCATCGCGCTGACCGGCAAGTGGCCGAACCTGCGCGAGAGCGTGACGCTCGCCACAGCCGTGCTGCTGTTCGGTACGGTGCTCCAATTGCTTGAGCCCGTTTTGGCCGGCGCCCGGCCGGAACTGGTGCTGTTTGAAATCCTGCCCGGCCTGGCTATCGCCTTCAAGGTCGAGCCGCTTGGCATGCTGTTCGGCCTGATCGCCTCGGGGTTGTGGATCGTCAATTCGGTGTATTCCATCGGCTACATGCGCGGCAACGACGAAAAGCACCAGACGCGCTTCTACGTTTGCTTCGCGCTCTCTCTGGCTTCTGCGCTGGCCATCGCCTTCGCGGGCAACCTGCTGACGCTGTTCCTGTTCTACGAAGTGCTGACGCTGATGACCTATCCGCTGGTCACCCACGCCGGCACCGACAAGGCGCGCGCGGGTGGCCGCACCTATCTGGCCATCCTGATGGGCACCTCGATCCTTTTCCTGCTGCCGGCCGTCATCTACGTCTGGCATGTGGCCGGCACCACCGACTTCACGGCAGGTGGCATCCTGCCGGCGGGCACGGACAGCGGTGCGGTGTCGGTGTTGCTGGCGTTGTTCATGTTCGGCATCGGCAAGGCCGCGCTGATGCCCTTCCACCGCTGGCTGCCCGCCGCAATGGTGGCGCCGACGCCGGTGTCCGCGCTCTTGCATGCCGTGGCGGTGGTCAAGGCCGGCGTGTTTTCGGTGGTCAAGGTGGTGGTCTATGTCTTCGGCCTCGATCAACTGGCGGGCGCTACTGACTGGCTCGTCGCCCTTGCCGGCTTCACCATCGTTGCCGCCTCCATCGTCGCGCTGCATGCCGACAACCTCAAGCGCCGGCTCGCCTACTCGACAGTCAGCCAGCTCTCCTACGTGATCCTTGCCGCCGCCATCCTCGCGCCGCTCTCGGTGATCGGCGCGGCGCTGCACATCGCCGCCCACGCGCTCGGCAAGATCACGCTGTTCTTCGCCGCCGGCTCGATCTACACCGCTGCGCACAAGACCGAGGTGTCGCAGCTCGACGGCATCGGCCGACGCATGCCCTGGACCATGGCCGCCTTCGGCATCGGTGCGCTGTCGATGATCGGCCTGCCGCCGGCGGCAGGCTTCATCTCCAAGTGGTATCTGGTGTCCGGCGCGATGAGCCAGGGCGCGTGGCTGGCCTTGTTCGTCGTGTTGCTGTCGACGCTGCTCAACGCCGCCTACTTCCTGCCCATCGTCTACCGCGCCTTCTTCCGGCCGCTGTCGGCGGAAGCCGAACACCACCCGCATGGCGAGGCGCCGCTGCCGATTGTGATTGCGCTGACGTTCACGGCGTTTGGCACGCTGGCGCTGTTTTTCTTCCCCGACGTGCCGCTGGCGCTGGCCCAGCAGTTGGTGAAATCATGAAATACGAACATTGGCTGGACAATCCGCTGAACGTGCGCAAGCTCTGGCGTGGCTTCCTCATCGTGCTGGCGCTCACCGTGATCGCCGGTTTCTTTGTCGACCTGCATCCGCATTTCGAGATCGAGAAGTGGCTCGGCTTCAATGCCGCCTATGGCTTTATCACCTGTTTGCTGATGATTGTCGGCGCCAAGGCGCTCGGCCTGTTCCTCAAGAAGCCGGATACCTATTACCGTCAGGATGAGCGCGATGACTAGCCTGCATCCTGCGCTCATCCTCATCGCCGGCGCGCTGCTGCTGCCTTTCCTGCGTGGTAACGCGCGCAACATCGCCGTCCTGTCAGCGCCGACTTTTGCGCTCATCGCCCTGTGGCTGCTGCCCGAGGGCAAGTTGTGGCAGGTGCAGTGGCTCGACTACCAGCTCGCGCCCCTCGCCGTCGACAAGCTCTCGCGCCTGTTCGCCACCATTTTCCTGCTGATGGCTGCCGTCGGCGGCTTGTTCGCCCTGCGCCAGACCAGCAAGCTCGAAGTGCCCGCCGCCTTCCTCTATGCCGGCTCCGCGGTCGGCGTCGCGCTGGCCGGCGACCTCGTCACCGTCTTCCTGTTCTGGGAGTTCATGGCCGTCGGCTCGACGCTGGTGCTGTGGAGCGCCGGCACGCCGGGCGCGTTCGCGGCCAGCAAGCGCTACGTCGCGGTGCATCTGGCCGGCGGCGTGATCCTGTTCGCCGGCATCGCCGGGCAGATCGCCGCCACCGGCGAAGCGAGTTTCCACGCGATGAAGGCCGATTCCATCGCCACCTGGCTGATCCTGATCGGCTTCCTCATCAACGCCGGCGCGCCGCCGCTCTCGGCCTGGCTGCCCGACGCCTACCCGGAAGCTTCGTGGAGCGGCACGGTCTTCCTCTCCGCCTTCACTACCAAGACGGCCGTGTATGTGCTGCTGCGCGGCTTCCCCGGCGCCGAGATCCTGATCTGGGTGGGCATTTTCATGATCTTCTACGGCATCGTCTACGCGCTGCTGGAAAACGACATGCGGCGCATCCTCGCCTATTCCATCGTGAATCAGGTCGGGTTCATGGTCACCGGTATCGGCATTGGTACCGAGATGGCCCTGAACGGCGCGGCGGCGCATGCCTTCTCGCACATCATCTACAAGGCGCTGCTGCTGATGTCCGCCGGCGCGGTGCTGGCGGCGACGAACCGGCGCAAGTGTTCCGAGCTTGGCGGCCTGTTCCACAGCATGCCGATCACCACGATCTGCGGCACCATCGGCGCGCTGGCCATCTCATCCTTCCCGCTTACCTCGGGCTTCGTCTCGAAGTCGATGGTCACGCAGGCCGCCATCGACGGCCACCTGCAAGCCGTCTGGCTGTTCCTCGCGGCGGCCTCGGCCGGCGTCTTCCTGCACGCCGGCATCAAGTTCCCCTGGTTCGTCTTCTTCCAGAAGGATTCCGGGCTGCGCCCCGCCGACCCACCGGCCAGCCTGCGCTGGGCGATGATCTTCTTCGCCTTCCTGTGCATCGCGCTCGGCGTATATCCCGAGCCGCTGTACGCCCTGCTGCCCTACGAAGTGAATTACGTGCCCTACACCGCCGCGCACATCATCACGCAACTGCAATTGCTGCTGTTCTCGGGTCTGGCCTTCTTTGTCATGCTCGACTACCTGAAGCGCACGCCAACCATCACGCTGGATGTCGACTGGCTGTGGCGCGTCGCCGGGCCGGAGGCAGCGAAGACCTTCCGCCTCGCTCTGACCGAAACCCGCGCTGGCCTCGCCGAGATCATCGAAGCACGCCGTCTCGCCATCGCCGACTTTCTGACCCGCCACCGCCGCCCCGAGGGCCTGCTGATGCGCTCGTGGCCGACCGGCAGCATGGCGCTGTGGGTGATGGTGCTGTTGCTCGCCAATCTGGCGTTTTTCTACTTGCGTTAGCCGGCGGGCAGGCTCGGACAAAGCGAGTGGCTTGAGCTTTCAGGCGACATTGCTACCTGAATTGGAGCCCTGCCACCATGAGTTTCTTCCCGATGCTGGCCTTTCATCGCCCTCCATGCGATCCGCGCGAAGCCGCTGACGAGTCACCGTGACCGACCTGTTCTTCATCCTGATTGCCATTGTGCTGGCAGCCGCCGGTGGGGAGGCCTTTCTCAAGTCCATTCTCGGCGCGGCGCTGCATCTGCGCGTACCGAAGATGGTGGTGGCCACCACGCTGGCCGCCTTCGCCACCTCCAGCCCGGAACTGACCGTGTCCTCCATCGCCGCGCTGGCCGGCCAGCCGGAGATCGGGCTGGGCGACGCACTGGGCAGCAATGTCGTGAACATTGCGCTGATCTTCGGCCTGGCCCTGCTCTACGGCGCGGTGCAAACCACGCGGCAGGATTTCGGCCGCGACTATTACCTTGCACTGTGCATTCCGGTGCTGACGTTTTTCTTCGTGCTGGATGGCCGCATCGGGCGCGGCGAGGCGCTAGTGTTGCTGACGATCTTTGCCGCCTGGCTGGCATGGACCCTGCGCGTCGCCCTGCGCCAACGCGATGCAGCGGTAGAGATCGAGGCCGGGGAACTGTCCGTCGGCAGGAGCCTGCTGCTCGGCATCCTCGGACTCGGCGCGCTGTTTGCCGCCGGTCGCCTGTTCGTCAGCGGGGCGACGGGCATCGCCGCCGCCTTTGCCGTCGACACCTTCGTCATCGGTGTGGTGCTGGTGGCCATCGGCACCTCGCTGCCGGAACTCGTCACGGTGATTCTGTCGCGCCTGCGCGGCCACGACGATGTCGGCGTCGGCACGCTGATCGGCAGCAACCTGTTCAACGGCCTGGCCATCGTCGGCGTGGCTGGCACCATTCATCCGATTGCCGTGCCGCCTGCCGAAGTCGCGTTGACGCTGGCTGTCGGCATCGTCGCGCTGCTCCTGCTGCTGCCCAACCGCGCCGGCTTGATCGTGCGTGGCCGGGGCGTGCTGTTGCTGCTTCTCTATGCCGGATTTATCTGGGCGACACTCAATTGACATGAAGCCCGCCTGGCTGACCCCTATTTTTCCGCTATTCCTCTCCATGCTGGCCGCCGCGCTGGCATTCCTGGTCCCGCCCATTGCCCAGCCGCTGTCTTATCACGACTTCGCCGACCAGCGCGGCTGTCTCGGCCTGCCCAATTGTCTCGACACCGCCAGCAATGCCCCCTTCGTGCTGGCCGGCGCGTGGGGCCTCCATGTTCTTTTCGGCGCGAAGTTTCGACCTGTCTTCATCGACCCGCGCGAGCGCCGGCCCTATGCGCTGTTTTTCTTCGCCGTCGTCCTGATCGGCCTGGCCTCGGCGTACTATCACCTCGCGCCGGACAACGCAGGGCTGGCCTGGGACCGCGCGGCGATGGCACTGGCCTTCATGGCCTGGTTGTCCGCAGTGATTGCCGAGCGCGTTGGCGCCCGGGTCGGCCTGGCGTTGCTCATCCCGCTGTGCGCCATCGGCCAAGCTGCCGTCATTTATTGGACCTGGAGCGAGACGCAAGGCGCCGGCGATCTGCGCCCCTGGCTGCTGGTCCAACTCATGCCGATACTGCTCGTCCCGCTGCTGCTCTGGCGCTACCCGCCGCGTTACAGCCACGGGCGCGTCGCGCTGACGGTCGTCGGCCTCTACCTCGTCGCCCTGCTGTTCGACCTGGGCGACCGCGCGGTGTTCGCCTTCACCGACGGCATCATCGGCGGCCATGCGCTCAAACATGCCGTCGCGGCGCTGGCGGCATGGCTCGTCGCGCACCAGCTGCACAGACGGCGGGCGGCATGAGGACCGCGCTGCATCGGCGCCTGCCGTCGGTGACGCCTTTGCCCGGGGAATCCGAATGAGCACGCTGGCGTTCCCATTCATTGCCTTGCAGTCAGTCGAATGAAGCTCTCGAAGCTCTATCAGCCACGCAATCCCCAGTTCTGGATATTCGTCATCCTCAATCTGCTGTCGACGGCGATTTCGTACATTCTCCGCAGCCACGAACTGGCACCGGCCATCACCTTGGCACTGGTTTTCTTCGCCCTGGCGAACATGATCATCGGCATCCGCATCGCCTTGCATTTGATGAGGTCATGAAGTTTCTTCCCGATGCTGGCCTTTCATCGCCCTCCATGCGATCCGCGTGCAGCCGCTGACGAGCCACCATGACCGACCTGGCGTTCATTTTGGGTGCCATTCTGCTGGCGGCAGCAGGTGGCGAGGCCTTCCTCAAATTCATTCTTGGTGCGGCCTTGCATCTGCGCGTGCCGAAGGTGGTGGTGGCTACTACGCTGGCCGCCTTCGCCACCTCCAGTCCGGAGCTGACCGTATCCTCCGTGGCCGCGCTGGCCGGCCAACCCGAGATCGGCCTGGGCGACGCGCTGGGCAGCAATGTCGTGAACATTGCGCTGATCTTCGGCCTGGCCCTGCTCTACGGCGCGGTGCAAACCACGCGTACAGATTTTGGACGCGACTTCTACCTGGCCTTGGGTGTCCCGGTACTGACACTTCTTTTCGTGCTGGATGGGCGCATCGAACGCGGTGAGGCGCTCTCATTATTGGGTGCCTTTGTTATTTGGCTGGTATGGATAGTCCGTAGCACACTGCGTCAGCGGGATGAGGTGGTAGAGGTCGAGGCCGGGGAACTGTCCGCCGGCAAGAGCCTGCTGCTCGGCACCCTCGGCCTCGGCGCGCTGATCGCCGCCGGTCGCCTGTTCGTCACCGGCGCGACAGGCATTGCTGCCTCCATGGGGGTTGATACTTATGTCATCGGTGCAGTGCTGGTCGCCATCGGCACCTCGCTGCCGGAACTCGTCACCGTGATCCTGTCGCGCCTGCGTGGCCATGACGATGTTGGCGTCGGCACCCTGATCGGCAGCAACTTGTTCAACGGCCTGGCCATCGTTGGCGTGGCTGGCACCATTCATCCCATCACTGTGCCACCTTCCGAAGTTGCGTTGACGCTGGCTGTCGGCATGGTCGCGCTGCTCCTGCTGCTGCCCAATCGGAGCGGCCGAATCGTGCGCGGCCGCAGCGTCTTCCTGCTGCTTCTCTATGCCGGCTTTGTCTGGGCGACGCTCAACTTCTGAACCCCATTCCATGCAAGACGATCCCCTCACTCACTGGCATGCCCTCCCGACAAAGGAGGTTGTCGACCGGCTGGCCTCCGATGCCGCGCGGGGCCTGACGGCAACGGATGCCGCCCAACGCCTTGCGGCTCATGGCCCCAACCGCCTCGCCGAGAAGCCGCCACGGCCAGCCTGGCTGAAATTCCTCGACCAGTTTCGGAGCCTGCTGGTGATCATCCTGCTCGGCGCCGCCGTGCTGGCAGGTGCGATCGGCGATCTCAAGGATGCGGTGGTGATTGCCATCGTCGTGCTGCTCAACGCGAGCCTGGGATTCTTCCAGGAGCATCGCGCCGAAGCGGCGCTGGTCGCCCTGAAAAACATGCTGGCCCCGACGGCGCGGGTGCGGCGCGACGGCAACGCATGTCTGATCGAGGCCGTCGATCTGGTGCCGGGCGACATCCTGCTGCTCGAAGCCGGCGACCGCATTCCTGCCGATGCGAGTGTCCTTTCGGCCCACAGCGTGGAAGTGGCCGAGGCGGCGCTGACCGGCGAATCGCACGCCGTCGCCAAACTGCCCGACCCCGTCGCCGAACAATCGGCACTGGCGGAACGACACAACAGGGTGTTCATGAATACCGTGGTTACCCGTGGTCGGCTGGAGGCCATCGTCACAGCCACCGGCATGGCCACCGAGATGGGCCGCCTGGCCGGTCTGCTGGCCGAGACGGCCGAAGGCGAGACACCGCTGCAGCGGCAGCTTGACGGTCTCGGCAAGCGCCTCGCCTTGATTGCCAGCGTGGTCGTCGGCCTGATGTTCGTCATGGGCCTGCTGCGCGGCGATCCGCTGGTGCAGACGGCAATGACCGCCATCGCGTTGGCGGTGGCAGCAATCCCCGAAGGTCTGCCTGCCGTGGTGACCGTCACGCTCGCGCTTGGCATGCACCGCATGGCCAAACGCCACGCTATCGTCAAGAAACTCGCCGCCGTCGAGACGCTGGGCTGCACCACGGTGATCTGTTCCGACAAGACCGGCACGCTGACGCGCAACCAGATGACCGCCCGTGCGCTGTACTGCCATGGCCGCCGTCATCCTGTCAGCGGCGAGGGTTATGATGCCGAAGGTGCCATCGAGGGCCCAAGTGCCGGTAGCGATCTGCGCGATGTGCTGTTGCCGGCGGCCCTGTGTGTCGATGCGCGCATCCGGGATGGCCAACTGATCGGCGACCCCACCGAGGGGGCCTTGCTTGCACTGGCGGCGAAGGCAGGTCTGGATGCCGACGCGCTGCTTGAGCATCGGCCGCGCATCGCCGAAATCCCCTTCGATTCAGCCACCAAGTACATGGCGACCTTCCATCATGACGGCGACCGCGTGCTCCTGTGTGTGAAGGGTGCCCCCGATATTCTGCTGGCGCGAGCCACGCTCGACGAGACAGCGCGGGCCGGTTTCACGGCGGAGAACGAGGCACTGGCCAACGAGGCCTTGCGCGTGCTGGCGCTGGCCAGTCGCGCGATTCCTGCCGCGGACTTCGATCCCTCAGGCAACTTGCTGCCGTGGGTGAATGACCTGACCCTGCAGGCGCTGGTCGGCATCATCGACCCACCGCGCACCGAGGCACGCAAGGCGATCGCCACCTGCAACGCCGCAGGCATCCAGGTGAAGATGATCACTGGCGACCATCGCGTCACCGCAGCCGCCATTGCGCGCGAACTCGGCCTGTCGGGTGAGGCGCACGAAGGACGCGATCTGGACGGCCTGACACAGCAGGAAATCGCTGCACTGGTCGAGAAGAGCGCGGTATTCGCCCGTGTCGCCCCCGAGCACAAGATGCGCATCGTCGAGGCGTTACAGGCCAAAGGGCATGTCGTGGCGATGACCGGTGACGGTGTCAACGACGCGCCAGCGCTGAAGAAGGCTGACATCGGCGTCGCCATGGGCATTACCGGCACCGAGGTGACCAAGGAGGCTGCGACGCTGGTGCTGACCGATGACAACTTCGCCTCGATCGTGCGCGCGGTCGAGGAAGGGCGCACCATCTACGACAATATCGTCAAGTTTGTGCGTTTCCAGCTCTCTACCAACATCGGCGCGATTCTGACCGTGCTGGGCGCGCCCTTCCTCGGTTTGGCCACGCCCTTCACCGCCATCCAGATCCTCTGGGTGAACATCATCATGGATGGGCCGCCGGCCATGACCCTCGGCGTCGAACCGGCACGCCCCGGTATCATGCGGGGTCGACCGCGTGCCGCTGACGCATCCATCCTGTCATGGGAACGCATGTGGCGCATCGGTCTTTACGGCCTGATCATGGCGGTGGGGACGCTCGCCGTGTATGCATGGGGTCTTACAACGCCCGGCGAGGAGGCGAAAGCGACTACGCTGGCCTTCACAACTTTTGTACTGTTCCAGATATTCAACATCTTCAATGCCCGCGCCGAACACGGGAGCGCTTTCAATCGCCAGTTTTTCAGCAACGGCAAGCTCTGGCTGGCCCTGATAGTCGTCCTCATCCTCCAGGTGGTCGCCGTGCATTGGGTGCCTGCTCAGAGGGTATTTGATACCGTCGACCTGACGGCCTTCGAGTGGGGAATTTCGGTATTGGTGGCATCGACCACCTTGTTCCTTGAGGAGGCGCGCAAGCTTTTCATGCGCCTGGTCACACGATGAGTGATTCGGTGCGTCCGTTTTATTTTCCAGGCATGTGCCCTGCGCTTGCTACCTCTGCTCGATGGTTGAATATTCCATTGCTGTCGGAGGCAGGCTGTCCCGACAGGGCGTTGCCAATCGTGGTGTGCACACCCGCGGGCTATCCTGCATTTTGACAAAACCCGAACGCGAACGCGTGGAGGCTTCTTTATTGTCTGGACCCCAGGTGTTGCGTTGTTATCAGCCTGGCATGGGCGGATATTAAGGATGAATTGTTTTTAATAACGGGTGCTGTTTTTGTTGCTTGGCTGGATTGTCTTGCCCTCAATAAATTTATTTCCCGGGTGTTTGCAATGAAGGGGTAAGTTGATTATATTGGCGCCGTTGTATTTTTATTTATTTAAAGGGGATTGAATATGGCGACACATCAGGAAATCCTGGCGCAGATCAAGCAATTGAAAAAGGATGCGGCGGTGGCTCGGCGTGCGGAAAAGGCACAAGTGAAAAAGGAGGCAGAGGCACGGCGTCTTTCCGAATTGTCGGGCGTGGTTGCCCAGATTCGCGACATGATGAAGCAACATGGGATTACGGTTGCTGATCTGGGTGGCGGTCGGGGTCGTCCGAAATCGGCTTCAGCGGGGGTTAAGGGCGAGGTTCGCTATGCCAACCCCGCCGGCGGCAAAGGCTGGACGGGCAAGGGTCGTAAGCCGGCCTGGGTGGTTGAGGCCCTGGCTCAGGGGCGGGCCTTGAGTGATTTCGCGATCAACAAATAACGGTCGCATTCGCTCTCCGCATTAGCCATTCGCATTAACCAATAAAAAAGGCCGCAACTGCGGCCTTTTTTAGTCATGGCGTGCGTTTACTTGACGCGGCTACGGTATTCGCCCGTCGCGGTGTCGATCTCAATCTTGTCGCCAATTTCGACAAAGGCAGGGACCTGGATTTCATGGCCGGTCGGCAGGATGCGAGCCGGCTTCATGACTTTGCCGGAGGTGTCGCCCTTGACGGCCGGTTCGGTGTATTCAATTTCGCGCACAACATAATTGGGCATGGCAATCGACAGGGCCTTGCCTTCGTAGAAAACGACTTCGACCGGCATCCCGTCATCCAGGAAGGGCAAGGCATCGCTCATGTATTCGGCCTCGACCTCATATTGGTTGTAATCGGCATCCATGAAGACATACATCGGGTCGGCGAAATAAGAATAGGTACATTCTTTTTTATCGAGCAGCACCAGTTCAAACTTTTCATCGGCGCGATAAACGGTCTCGCTGCCGGCACCTGTGAGCAGGTTCTTGAACTTCATCTTGACGACGGAGGCGTTGCGGCCAGATTTTGAAAATTCGGCCTTCTGGACGACCAGAGGGTCTTTGCCAACCATGACCACATTGCCGGCACGCAGTTCTTGTGCTGTCTTCATATCATTGATTCCCGGGAATTTTTGGAACTGTAAAAGTTGAGCATTCTATCCGAAACGGGCTCACAAGCGAAGCCCATTGCGTTGCCCGTCTGCTGCGTGAGGGCTTAATGCGCCCGGCTGTGGGTGTTACACCGTTTCGAGGGCCGCTCGTTGGGTGATATCCAGTTTTACTTTGCCCTCGCTATCAATATCAATGGTCACTTCGCCGCCGGTGGCGAGGGCGCCGAACAGGAGTTCGTCGGCCAAGGCCTTGCGAATCGTATCCTGGATGAGTCGCGTCATCGGCCGCGCGCCCATGGTTGGGTCGAAGCCGTGCTGGGCAAGGTGAGCGCGCAGGGCCGCGGTGAAATGCGCCTCGACCTTCTTGGCCTGGAGTTGGACCTCCAGTTGCATGAGAAACTTGTCGACCACTTTGAGGATGGTTTCCGAGTTGAGCGTTGCGAAGGAGCAGATGGCATCGAGTCGATTGCGGAACTCGGGCGTGAATAGGCGTTTGATTTCGCCCATCTCATTCCCTGAGGTCTGGTCGTGGGCAAAACCGATGGCGGTCTTTTGCAGGGATTCCGAGCCGGCATTGGTGGTCATTATGACGATGACATTGCGGAAATCGGCACGCCGTCCGTTGTTGTCAGTCAGGGTGCCGTGATCCATGACCTGCAACAAGATGTTGAAGATGTCCGGATGCGCCTTTTCAATCTCGTCGAGCAGCAGGACGGCATACGGATGCTTGGTGATGGCCTCGGTGAGGAGGCCGCCTTGTTCAAAACCGACATAGCCGGGCGGGGCCCCGATCAGGCGCGAGACGGCATGGCGCTCCATGTATTCGCTCATGTCGAAGCGGATCAATTCAATGCCCAGGGTATAGGCCAGTTGCCGGGCGACCTCGGTCTTGCCGACCCCGGTGGGACCTGAGAAGAGATAGGCGCCGATGGGTTTTTGCGGGTTGCCAAGGCCCGAGCGGGCCATCTTGATGGCATCGGCGAGGGTTTCGATGGCGCCGTCCTGACCAAAGATGACGGACTTGAGGTCGCGATCCAGGGTGCGCAGGGCGGTACGCTCGTCGCTGGCCACGGTCTTGGCTGGAATGCGGGCGATGCGGGCGATGATGTCCTCGATCTCTTTCGGACTGATCACCTTCTTTTGCTTTGAGCGGGGCAGGATGCGCTGCGCGGCCCCGGCCTCGTCGATGACATCAATGGCCTTGTCCGGCAGGTGGCGGTCGTTGATGTGACGGGCGGACAGTTCGGCTGCGGTGGTCAGGGCCGCCTGGGTGTAGCGAACGCCGTGATGGGTCTCAAACCGGCTCTTGAGGCCGCGAAGGATGGCGATGGTCTCTTCGATGCTGGGTTCAGGGACATCAATCTTTTGGAAGCGCCGGGACAGCGCGTGATCCTTTTCAAATACGCCGCGAAATTCTTGATAAGTGGTGGCGCCGATGCAGCGCAACCGGCCCGAGGCGAGCGCCGGTTTGAGCAGGTTGGAGGCATCCAGCGTGGAGCCCGAGGCGCTGCCAGCGCCGATCAGGGTGTGGATCTCGTCAATGAACAGGATGGCGTGCGGATCCGTTTGCAGTTCTTTCAGGACGGATTTCAGGCGTTGTTCGAAATCACCACGATATTTGGTGCCGGCGAGTAGGGCGCCGATATCCAGCGCATAGACCGTGGCCTGGGCCAGGATTTCGGGGATCTCGTTATCGACGATACGGCGGGCGAGGCCCTCGGCGATGGCGGTTTTCCCGACCCCCGCCTCGCCAACCAGCAGGGGATTGTTCTTGCGCCGGCGGCAGAGGGTTTGAATAACCCGCTCCAATTCCGGGTCGCGGCCAATCAGGGGGTCGATCCGTCCGTTACGCGCGGCCTCGTTGAGGTTGCTGGTATAGGCCTGCAGGGCGGATTCCTTGGTGCTTTCTGCCTCGGGTGCGGTGGCTGTTTCGGAGGGCTTGGCGGTCTGTTCCTGAGGCCGCTTGGCGATGCCGTGGGCAATGAAGTTGACGATGTCGAGGCGGGAGATGCCCTGCTGGCCGAGAAAATGTACGGCATGCGAGTCTTTTTCGCTGAAGAGGGCGGCCAGGACATTGGCCCCATTGACCTCGGTTCGACCGGAAGACTGGGCATGCAGGATGGCGCGCTGGATCACGCGCTGGAAGCCCAGAGTGGGTTGGGTGTCGAGTTCGCCTTCTCCCTCCAGACTGGGGGTGTGGGATTGCACGAAACCCTCCAGTTGCTCGCGCAGAACCTTCAGATTGGCGTTGCAGGCCCGCAAGACATCGGCCGCCGAAGGGTTGTCGAGCAGGGCCAGCAGAAGGTGCTCCAGGGTGATGAATTCATGGCGCTTCTGGCGCGCCTCCATGAAGGCGAGGTGCAGGCTGATTTCCAGTTCTTGTGCAATCATGGGGAATCCTTTAGCGGTCGATTTCGATGACGCATTGCAGCGGATGCTGGTGGGTCAGGGCGTACTCTGCAACCTGTCGGGAGCGGGTCTCCGCAATATCCCGGGGATAGATGCCGGCGATGGCAGAACCTTCGTGGTGAACCTTGAGCATGATGCGGGTGGCTTGTTCGCGATTCATGGCAAAAAACTGCTGTAACACGGTAATGACGAAATCCATGGGAGTGAAATCGTCGTTGATCAGCTTGACGCGATACAGGGGGGGCCGTGAAGGCTTCCGTTCCTGTACCGTGGCGGTGGGGGAATCTTGGTGTTGAATGCTCATGCGCTTATTCTGGGACCGCAATTATTTTTTGCAAGACCGTTGACGAGTTTATTATAGGGATGTAAAAAGCCACTGTTTGGTTTTGTTCGAGTTGCGTGGATCACCTGCGGCAGGTTGTTGTCCGGTACGCGATGCGCTCTGTGTAGCTTGTCCTCCAAACGCTGTTTGTTTATTTTTGGAGTTTATTTCATGGCTACAGGCATCGTTAAATGGTTCAATGACGCAAAAGGGTTTGGCTTTGTCACTCCCGATGGCGGCGGAGAAGATTTGTTCGCGCATTTTTCCGCGATTAACGCAAAGGGCTTCAAGTCCCTGAAGGAAGGGCAGCGTGTGAGCTTTGATGTCGCTGAAGGCCCGAAGGGCAAGCAAGCGGCCAATATCGTTCCGCTGTAACCTCTACGGAACACTTTTACGGCGACCAGTGATGGTCGCCGTTTTTCTTGCGCCCTGAATTGTGCCTGGAATTTATGTTGTGCCCAGCGCGCTGTGCACTCAGCGCGTGCTCAAAGAGCATTTTCTGCCTCATGTGCTATAGAAAGTGGAGGTTTTCATGAGGGATGTACTATGGGTAGCAGGACACAAACCCAATCGTGGGGACGGCCAGAGTCGAGTGAGGGACTGAGCGAGGGACTGAGCGAGGGACTGTCTCCCGGAAGGGATGAGGTTTCGCGGTTGTGGGTCGGACTGGAACAGCAGCAGGAAGTGCTGGGTCCCATTGCCGTTGAGTTGATGGCCCTGTTGTGCCCGGACCCGGACGGGCTCGCGCCCGCCGCGTCCGGAACGGGCATTACATCGCGCGAATGATTTCCGCGCCGAAGGCCGAGCACGACACCTGGGTTGCGCCGTCCATCAGACGGGCAAAGTCGTAAGTCACCTGTTTGGCCTGGATGGAACCTTCCATGCCCTTGATAATCAGGTCGGCGGCCTCAGTCCAGCCCATGTGGCGCAGCATCATCTCGCCGGACAAGATGATCGAGCCGGGGTTCACATAATCCTGACCGGCATACTTCGGCGCGGTACCGTGGGTGGCCTCGAACATGGCCACGGTGTCGGACAGGTTGGCGCCCGGGGCGATACCAATGCCACCCACCTCGGCGGCCAGTGCATCGGAGATGTAATCACCATTCAGGTTCAGCGTGGCGATGACATCGTATTCATCCGGACGCAGCAGGATCTGTTGCAGGAAGGCATCGGCGATCACATCCTTGATGACGATACCGTTGGGTAGCTTGACCCAGGGGCCGCCGTCGATCAGCTCGCCGCCGAACTCGCGCATGGCCAGTTCATAGCCCCATTTCTTGAAGCCGCCCTCGGTGAACTTCATGATGTTGCCCTTGTGCACCAGGGTCACGGAGCGACGGTTGTTGTCGATGGCGTACTGGATGGCCTTGCGGATCAGGCGCTCGGAGCCCTCGATAGAGACCGGTTTGATGCCGATGGCGGACGACTCGGGGAAGCGGATCTTCTTCACGCCCATTTCCTGTTGCAGGAAGGCAATCACCTTCTGCACGGCCTCGGAATTCGCCTCCCACTCGACGCCCGCGTAGATGTCCTCAGTGTTCTCGCGGAAGATCACCATGTCCACCTTTTCCGGCGCCTTCACCGGCGAGGGCACACCGGTGAAATAGCGCACCGGACGCAGGCAGACATACAGGTCCAGCATTTGGCGCAGGGCGACATTGAGTGAACGGATGCCGCCCGAGGTGGGCGTGGTCAGCGGGCCCTTGATCGACACCACATAGTCGCGCGCCGCCTGCACGGTTTCGTCCGGCATCCAGGTCTCGTTGCCATAGACCTTGACCGCCTTCTCGCCGGCGAAGACCTCCATCCATTCGATCTGGCGCGCACCGCCGTAGGCCTTGGCCACGGCGGCGTCCAACACCCGACGCATCACCGGGGTGATATCCACGCCGGTGCCATCGCCCTCGATGAAGGGGATGATGGGGCGATTGGGGACATTGAGGCTCTTGTCGGCGTTGACGGTGATCCGGCTACCGTTGGCGGGGATCTGGATATGGCTCATGAGGGATTCCTGATTAAGTTTGTAACTGGGTTTGCAAAATCGGTTCGAAGAGGGGTGTCGGCTGAGACCCGAATGGGCGCTATTTTACCCGAGTGCATGCCCCCTGTTGTCAGGCGTCCCCGAAGTTAATGGCCTTGCAGGCGCTCCCGCCAGTAATGGGTGCGGGCGAGAAGGGCGTCGCGGTCGAGTGTTAGGGCACGATGCCCGCGAACGACGGCCTTCCCGGCGATCCAGACGGCGCTGACCTGTGCCCGTCCCGCGCTGTAAACAAGCTGGGAGATAGGGTTGAAACAGGGTTGGGTCTCGGGGCCGGACAGGTCCACCGCGACCAGATCGGCCTCCTTGCCCATGGTGAGCGAACCCACTCGATCATCCAGTCCCAGGGCGCGGGCCCCGTGGATCGTGGCCATGGCCAAGGCCTGATGAGCGGGAACGGCCTCGGCCTGATTGGAGGTTCCTTTCGCCAGCAGGGCGGCGAGACGCATTTCTTCCCATAGATCCAGGCGGTTATTACTGGCCGCGCCATCGGTGCCCAGTCCAACCGTGAGGCCGTGTGCCAGCATGGGGGCGAGGGGAGCGATGCCGCTGGCGAGTTTCAGATTGGAACTCGGACAGTGGGCAATGGCTGCGCCATGTTCGGCGAGCAGGCTCTGTTCGTCCGCCTGTAAATGGGTGGCATGAACGGCAATGAGTTGCGGCCCGACGAGACCGAGCTGGTGCAGGCGTTCCAGCGGCCGCTGGTGGTAGCGTTCCAGGCTCTGGTTGATCTCGTCGAGGGTCTCGTGCAGATGGATATGGATGGGCAGATCAAGTTGGGCGCTGTAGGTGGCGACCTTCTCGAAGCTGCGGTTGCTGACCGAATAGGGGGCGTGGGGGGCGAGACAGAAATTGACCAAAGGGTTGTCCAGCCAGCGGTCGCGTACGGCCAGACCTTGCTGCAGATAGGCATCCGAGTCAGCG
>VGVU01000007.1 GCA_016873905.1 Betaproteobacteria bacterium
CCAGTTTGGCCATGAAGTCGGCCGAGGTCGGCGCGATTAAAATGGCCGCCGTGTTGCGTCCCAGTTCAATGTGCGGCATGCCGTTGGCGACGCGCGCGTCCCATAGACTCTGATACACGGGGCGGCCAGTGATGGCCTGCAGGGTGGCTATGCCGATGAAATGGGTGGCGGCCTCGGTCAGCACGCAATCGACGGCGTAGTTGGCCTTGACCAGCAGGCGTGCCAGTTCAGCCGCCTTGTAGGCGGCGACACCACCGGTGATACCGAGGACGATGCGTTGAGGCTCCATAATGTGGCGTGCTTTAAAGGGTGTGCTTGAAAGGGCGTGCCTGTTCTGGAAGGGGCGTGATCGGAGTACAGTGTCCAGGATCGAGGCGGACTATTGTACATGGGAGGCAAACATGGCGATTACAGACTGGCCGGAGGGTGACCGACCGCGGGAAAAGTTGTTGCAGCGCGGTGCGGGGGCCCTCTCTGATGCGGAATTGCTGGCCATCTTTTTGCGTGTGGGGGTCGCTGGCAAGAGTGCCGTCGATTTGGCGCGTGATCTGCTGCTCCATTTTGACGGTCGCTTGACGCGTCTGTTTGCGGCCAGCATCGAGGATATTTGCGCCATCAAGGGTTTCGGGCCGGCCAAGTACGCCGAACTACAGGCCGTTCTGGAAATGGCCTCGCGGGCGCTGGGGCAGCAGATGCGCGAACCGGCGGCCTTGGGTTCACCGAACGCGGTGCGCGATTATCTGCGTCTCAAGTTGGCCGGTTTGCCGCACGAGGTCTTTCAGATCATTTACCTGGATGCCCAGAATCGCGTGCAGGGGGACGAGGTTCTGTTTACCGGGACCTTGACCCAGACATCGGTCTATCCGCGCGAGGTGGTCAAGAAGGCGTTGGCGCGCAACGCCGCTGCCGTCATCCTGGCACATAATCACCCGTCAGGCGTGGCAGAGCCCTCGCAGGCTGATCGCCTGTTGACGGAGACGATCAAGCAGGCGCTCGCCCTTGTTGATGTGCGGGTTCTGGACCATATCGTGGTGGCTGGGCAACAGACCACTTCGTTTGCGGAACGCGGCTGGTTGTGAGGCATGTTGGGGTCGGATGCGAGTTTGTTTTGACGCACGGCAGTTCTCTGTGATATAAATCGCCTCTTTCTGAAACCAAATCCTTCGGGGTACAAAAAATGGCCCGTGTATGTCAGGTAACCGGCAAAAAGCCGATGGTGGGTAACACCGTTTCCCACGCCAACAACCGTTCCAAGCGTCGCTTCCTGCCCAATCTGCAGTCGCGTCGTTTCTGGGTTGAGAGCGAAAATCGTTTTGTGCGTCTGCGCGTCACTAATGCTGCGTTGCGTTTGATTGACAAGAATGGCATTGATGCTGTGCTGGCCGATCTGCGTGCCCGCGGCGAGATTTAAGGAGTAGATCATGGCTAAAGGCGGACGCGAAAAGATCAAACTGGAGTCCACAGCAGGCACCGGTCACTTTTACACCACGACCAAGAACAAGAAGACCAAGCCCGAGAAGATGGCGATCAGCAAGTACGATCCCGTGGCTCGCAAGCATGTCGAGTACAAGGAGATCAAGCTGAAGTAATTCGGCGAGGACTCCCAACAAAAAAACCGGCCTTGGCCGGTTTTTTTGTTGTCCGTTATTTTGTTATCCGTGGTGGCCCGCGGTCGGTGGTTTCCGAGGTTGGTGATTAACCCGCGTTCTGGAGGGTAACGACCCGTTGTGGGTAGGGGATCTGGATGCCTTCGCGCTTGAAGGACTCCCATACGGCCCAATAGATGTTGGACTTGAGAAGGCCCAGTCCTTCTTCCGGATCGCCGATCCAGAAGACAAGCTCCAGGTCGATACCACTCTCGCCGAAACCCTTGATCAGGACTTGTGGCTGTGGTTGCGTCGCCACGCGGTCTTGCCTGGCCGCGGCCAGCAGCAGCGTGCGTGCACGGTCCAGGTCGGTGTCATAGGCGACCTGGATGGGGAGGCTGATGCGGTTGTTGCGGTTGGCGAGGGTGTGATTGATGACGGTGGAGGTGATCAGGGTGTCGTTGGGGATGATGCTTTCGCTTCCATCGGTGGCCCTGAGAACCGTGTAACGGGTGGCAATCTGGCGAATCTCCCCATAGTTCGGCCCGACCGTGACCATGTCGCCGATGCGGATGGACTGGTCAAGCAGGAGGGTGAAACCGGAGACATAGTTCGCGGCGAGTTTTTGCAGGCCGAGGCCGAGACCTACGCCCAGCGCGCCGCCGAATACGGACAGGACGGTGATGTCTATGCCGATGACCGGCAGGGCGATGAGGATGGCCACGACCAGCAGCGCTGTGCGCAAAATCTTGGCCAGGGCCACCTTGAGGTTGGTTTGCAGCGCGGTGCGCTCAATGAAGCGGGTCTCGATGCTGCGCGCACCCCACAGGGCGACAAGCATGGTGAGGGACAGGGTCAGGAGTCCCAGCAGGGTGGTGTAGAGCGAGATATGGTTCTTGCCGACAGTGACTCCGATGCCGTCGAGCGCGGCAATCAGGCTGGGTAGATAGCCGGTGAGATGTAAGGCGACCATACCCCAGACCAGCCAGGCCACAACATGTTCCAGGGATGAAAGCAGGGTGCTGGGCCTCAGGATGCGGCGCAGGACATAAAACACAAACTGCACGATGGCGAGAGACAGCAGCAGGGTTTGGGCGAGCGCCAGGAGGGTGGTGTCTGCCCAAGGCGCTATCAGGGGGCGACTGGCCAGCGTAAGGATGAAGGCCAGGGGCGGTGTGAACAGGCGCAGAAAATCACGCCGACTCAGGACCAAGGCGTTTCGGAAGGGCTGGTCTGCGCCTTGTTGATCCAGCCGTTGTTTGGCCAGGCGTGCCAGCCAAAGACTGGCCAGTATGACCAAAAACAGGACGGAGACCTGAATGCCAAGGTCATAGGCGGAGAGATTGAGGCTGGGGAGGGCGGGCATCGTCATGTATAGGCTTCGAGTCTCAGGCGGTGCGTTGCATGATAGCGGCAAAAAACCCATCCGTGCCGTGCTGATCCGGGGTCAGCGTCAGATAGACCCCGGTGTCGAGCGGGGCCCCAAGACGCCCCAAGGCCTCGTTGACGGGTTGCAGTGCAAAGCCGGGGTGCGCGGCGAGGAAGTCGCTGACGATGGCCTGGTTTTCGGACTCCAGCAGGCTGCAAGTGGCGTAAACCAAATGCCCGCCCATCTTTACCAGACGGGCCGCGCTGTTCAGGATGGCGGCCTGCTTGGTGTTCAGTTCCGCGACGCTGTTTGTCGTCTGCCGCCATTTCAGGTCGGGGTTGCGGCGCAGGGTGCCGAGACCCGAACAGGGCGCATCAACCAAGACGCGGTCGAACTTGCCGGCCAGGCGTTTGACCTTGCTGTCGTTTTCGTGCGCCAACACCTGCGGGTGGACATTGGAGAGTCCCGAACGGGCCAGGCGCGGTTTCATGCGGGCCAGGCGTTTTTCGGAGACATCAAAGGCGTACAGGCGACCACTGTTGTGCATCTGCGCGCCCAGGGCCAGCGTTTTGCCCCCGGCGCCGGCACAAAAATCACACACCATCTCGCCCCGGCGGGCGCCCGTGAGCAAGGTCAGCAGTTGACTGCCTTCATCCTGGACCTCCAGGGCTCCGACCTGGAACAACGGATATTGTTGAAGTGGGGGTTTGTTGCTCAGGCGAATACCGAGCGGCGAATACGGCGTTGCGGTGGCGGAAAAACCGGAGGTCAGCATCTCGGCCAATGCCTTGTCACGGCTCATGTGCAGGGTATTGACCCGCAGGTCCAGCGGGGCTGGAGTGTTCATCGCCGGCATGAGCGTGGCGAGTGCGTCACCGTATTGGGCGTAGAGCGTGTCATACAGCCAGTCAGGCAATTCCAGTTGGATGGCGGGCGGCAAGGTGGCACTGGGAACGGCCTTGGCGGCCTTGAAGGCCACGATTTCATCCGGTTTCAACAGCGCTTCGCATTGCCGCAGGTTCAAGCCGCTGTGCCGCGCCAGCCAGGCCACAATCAAGGGTCGCGGCCGGCGCGGCGTATCGCCACCGACAATGGCCTCGAGGCTGCGCAGATGGCGCAGGATGGCGTAGGCCGATTCAGCCAGAAAGGCGCGATCGCGACGACCAAGTTCAGGGTTGGTGCGGAAATGCTGCGACACCACCGTATCGGCTGGATGGGTGAATTGCAGCAGCGGGCGCAGCAGTTGAGCCAGTTCAGAAAGTAGGGCAGGCGTCGGTTCTACGGTCATGGTTCAGCAAAAAATCAAAAAAAGTGCGGGCGACAACGGAGAGTTCGCGGCCTCGCGGATAAACCACATACCATTGCCGGCAGATGGGAAAGCCTTCGGCCTGGAGGATGGCAAACTGATTCGCGGCATTCAGGGCCAAGGCGTGGTTGGATATGACCGAAATCCCCAGTCCGCCCAAGATGGCTTGTTTGAGCGCTTCGTTGCTGCCCAGCTCCATGCGGGGCCGCAATGTTACCCCATGCTCCTGAAATAACCGTTCGACGGCGATGCGGGTGCCAGAGCCCGGTTCGCGCAGTAGCCACGGTTCCTCGGCCAGACGCGCGAGCGGAACATTCGGGACCCCGGCCAGGGGGTGATCCGGCGCGGCCAGGACCACCAGTGGATTGCACATGAAGGCCTTGGCGATGACTTCGACTTCGTCCGGGGGTTGGCCGAGGATGTAAAGGTCGTCTAGGTTGTGCGCAAGGCTGTCGAGCGCCTGTTCGCGGTTGCTGATCTTGAGCGAGACCTCAACGCCCGGATATTGGCGGGAAAACTCGCCCAGAAGACGCGGCGTGATATAGGAGGCCGTGCTGATGGCGGTGATCGCCAGCCGGCCCTTTTTGAGACCCTGGCGATCCGCTGCGCGCATCGTAAAGCGATCTAGCGTGGAAAAGATGTCCCGAGTGGCCAGCAACAACTCCTCGCCGTCGGTGGTGAGGTAGAGTTTTTTGCCGATGTGCTCGAACAGGGGCGCGCCGATGATGTCGGTGAGCTTCTTGATCTGCATCGACAAGGTGGGTTGGGTCAGGTGTAACGCCTCGGCCGCCCGGGTGAAACTCCCCAGTCGGGCGACGGCCTCGAAGATTTCGAGCTGGCGAAAGGTGCTGCGATGACGCATGGCGTGGCTTGGCGCGAATAAGTTCTGCGAATGATAGATTAAACTCTATATAAAATATAGAAAATATTGACTGTTATTTATGGTAACGGTTGTTTACAGTCCATTCCGTCTCAACGGTTCTGGATAAAGGACCAAGGGATTCCGATTAACTGCATTGAGCGAAGGAGTCGCGATGGCTGTCAAAACTTACAACGCTGGCGTGAAGGAATATCGCCAGACCTACTGGACCCCGGATTATACCCCCCTGGATACCGACATCCTGGCCTGTTTCAAGATCACCCCGCAGCCGGGCGTGGATCGTGAAGAGGTTGCTGCTGCGGTAGCTGCTGAATCTTCAACCGGTACCTGGACCACGGTGTGGACCGACTTGCTGACCGACCTTGATTACTACAAGGGCCGTGCCTACGCCATTGAGGATGTTCCGGGCGACGACACCTGCTTCTATGCCTTCGTGGCTTACCCGATCGACCTGTTCGAAGAAGGCTCCGTGGTTAATGTGCTGACTTCTTTGGTCGGTAATGTGTTCGGCTTCAAGGCCCTGCGCGCCCTGCGTCTGGAAGATGTACGCTTCCCGCTCGCTTACATCAAGACCTGCGGCGGCCCGCCCAACGGCATCCAGGTTGAGCGCGACAAGATGAACAAGTATGGTCGTCCGATGCTGGGTTGCACCATCAAGCCCAAGCTGGGTCTTTCTGCCAAGAACTACGGCCGTGCCGTTTACGAGTGTCTGCGCGGCGGTCTGGACTTCACCAAGGACGACGAGAATGTCAACAGCCAGCCCTTTATGCGTTGGCGCGATCGTTTCGCCTTCGTCCACGAAGCCACCCTGAAGGCCGAGCGCGAGACTGGCGAGCGCAAGGGCCACTACCTGAATGTGACGGCCCCGACCCCGGAAGAGATGTACAAGCGGGCCGAGTTCGCCAAGGAAATCGGCGCGCCGATTATCATGCACGACTACCTGACCGGCGGTCTGACGGCCAACACCGGCCTGGCCAACTGGTGTCGCGACAACGGCATGCTCTTGCACATCCACCGCGCCATGCACGCCGTTCTTGACCGCAACCCGCACCACGGTATCCACTTCCGAGTGCTGACCAAGGTTCTGCGTCTGTCGGGTGGTGACCACCTGCACTCTGGTACCGTTGTGGGCAAACTGGAAGGCGACCGCGACGCGACCTTGGGCTGGATCGACACCATGCGTGACGAGTTCATCAAGGAAGACCGCAGCCGTGGCCTGTTCTTCGACCAGGACTGGGGTTCCATGCCGGGCGTGATCCCGGTGGCCTCCGGTGGTATCCATGTCTGGCACATGCCCGCTCTGGTCAACATCTTCGGTGACGACTCCGTGCTGCAGTTTGGTGGCGGTACGCTGGGCCACCCCTGGGGCAACGCCGCTGGCGCCGCCGCTAACCGCGTTGCGCTGGAAGCCTGCGTGGAAGCCCGCAACCAGGGTCGTCAGCTGGAGAAGGAAGGCAAGGACATCCTCACCGCTGCCGCTGCGCATAGCCCCGAACTGAAGATCGCCATGGAAACCTGGAAAGAGATCAAGTTCGAGTTCGACACCGTGGACAAGCTGGATGTCGCCCACAAGTGATGCGCTTTTCTCCCTCCCCAGTGGGAGGGGGCCAAACGAATTGAAAGGAAAACAAAATGTCTGAAGTAATGGATTACAACTCTCGCTTGAGCGATCCCGCCAGCCGCAAGTTCGAGACCTTCTCTTATCTGCCCGCGATGACTGCGGACAACATCAAGAAGCAGGTCGAATACCTGGTGAAAAAAGGCTGGAACCCGGCGATTGAGCACATCGAACCCCAGTACCTGATGGATTCTTACTGGTACATGTGGAAGCTGCCGATGTTTGGTGAAACCGACGTTGAGCGTGTGCTGGCCGAAGCTGAGGCTTGCCACAAAGCCAACCCGGATAACCACGTTCGCCTGATTGGTTACAACAACTTCAACCAGTCGCAGGGCGCTGCGATGGTGATCTTCCGCGGCAAGACTGTTTAAGTCGCGGCGGGGCAACCTGCGAAGGCCCCGCCGCTGCAAGGTGGCGGGGCTTATTGTTTGTGTAGGTCGGCCTTCAGGCCGACGCGACTGTGAGCTTTTTCCTGTCGGCTTGAAAGCCGACCTACATGTATACCGACACGAGGTTTGATATGAGCAACATTGTTGACCAGTACCGCATCACCCAAGCCCCTTACTACCGTGCCGTCGCCGACGAGGTGGAATTGTTCGAGGCCGCCTACTCCGTGCGCATGCCCATGATGCTCAAGGGCCCCACCGGTTGCGGCAAGACCCGCTTTGTGGAATACATGGCGCACAAGCTGGGCAAGCCGCTGATCACCGTGGCGTGTAACGAAGACATGACGGCCTCCGACCTGGTCGGCCGCTTCCTGCTCTCCGCTTCCGGCACCGAGTGGCAGGATGGCCCCCTGGCCATCGCCGCCCGACATGGTGCTATCTGCTATCTGGATGAAGTCGTCGAGGCCCGCCAGGATACCACTGTGGTGATCCACCCGCTGACCGACAACCGCCGCGTGCTGCCTCTGGAAAAGAAGGGCGAACTGGTCAATGCCCACCCGGATTTCCAGATTGTGATCAGCTACAACCCGGGCTACCAGTCCCTGATGAAGGACTTGAAGCAATCCACCAAGCAGCGTTTCGGCGGCCTTGACTTCACCTATCCGGCGCATGACATCGAGACTGAGATCGTTGCCCATGAATCTGGCGTCGATGCGGGCGTGGCTGGAAAACTGGTGTCCATCGCCGAGCGTTCGCGCAACTTGAAGGGCCACGGTCTGGATGAGGGGCTTTCCACCCGCATGCTGATTTACGCAGGCTCGTTGATTGCCAAGGGCGTGAACCCCCACGCCGCCTGCCGCGTCGCTCTGGTTCGTCCGATTACCGATGACCCGGATATGCGCGATGCGCTGGATGCGGCTGTTTCGACATTCTTCTGATTGGTTTTATCAATCCCGCAAAGGCGGGAATCCAGTTTGTAGGCCAAACCAAAATGCTGGATTCCTGCCTTCCCCGGTTCTGGTCCGAGGATGACGGCGGGAATGACGGCAAAGGATTAAGCCATGTCCATCCAACTCGACGATTACGCGGAACTGCTCGAATCCCTCTCCGAGCATTCCCGCCATGCTCTCGATGCCCACTGGCACGAGGCCACCAAGGTGTTCTCGCCCCGCGGTCTGGACAATTACCTGAAGGGCATCTCCGCCATTCGTGGCCTGGGCCGGGGTGATTCCTTGGTGGAAACCTGGATCGGTGAAGCCCCGCAAGTTGCCAAGGAAGTGGGTGAGGATGTGGTGGCCGATCTCGCCACGGCTTCGCTCATGCTGGCTTCGAAGACTTCCGGCGCGGTCATCGAACTACTGCTCGCCACGGCCCCCACCGCGGCCAATCGCCTGGGCGACGCCGAGTTGTTCCTGAAATACCTGCAATTCATCAACACCCTGATTGCCCAGGCCCCGCGCGGGGTGCGGCCCATGCTGGACAAGCTGGAAGTGCTGTTCCAGCACCTGACTCTGGGTGGCCTGCGTCGCTGGGCGTTGTGGGGGGCGCACGCGCACCGCACCAACTACGAAGAGCAGATCAAATACTTCAGCCTGGAAACCAAGGAATCCCTCGCCATGCTCCAGAAGGAGCGCAAGGGCACCCTGCTGGTGGATGTGCAGCGGCGCATCAATATGTATCTGCGCGCACTGTGGGCGCGGGATTTCTTCATGCGCCCCACCTCCGGTGACTTCGAGTCGCGCGAGGGCTACCGGCCTTACATCGAGGATTACCTGATCCATGTGCCGGATGCGTTTGATGATTTCACCCCGGAAGGCGGTGAAGCGGTCAGCGGCCTGGAGCTCTATCGTGCCACCGCCGCCCACTGTGCCGCGCATGTCGTGGAAACCCGGCAACCGATTTCTGCCGAGGCGCTCAATCCTTTCCAGATGGCATTGATTTCGGTGATCGAAGACGCCCGCGTCGAGGCGCTGTCGATCCGCAAGTTTCCGGGTTTGAAACAACTCTGGGCCAAGCTGCATACCGCGACCCCGGCCCTGAACAAGAGCGTGGGCGATTACCTCAACCGCTTGGCGCGGGCATTGCTCGACGAGACCTACATCGATGACGACGCGTGGATTGTAGAAGGCCGTGCCTTGTTCGCGTTGGCGCAGGACAAGCTCGACACCAACCTCACCTCCTGGGATATTGGCGTGCAACTGGCCCACTCCCTCGGTCAGAAGAAGATCGCCTTCAATCCGCGTACTGATTTGCTGACCGCACCCTACCGCGATGACAACCGCTATTTCTGGGCGTTTGAGGAATTCGATTTCGCCAAGGCTGCGGGTGCCGGCTACGAATCCATCAAGCAGATCCGCAAGTATGTCAGTGTCATGGAAATGGCGAACGAGATTGATGTGGAAACCGCCGGCGACGACGCCCAGGAGATCTGGGTGCTCGGCACCGAGCTCTTCCCCTACGAGAACATCGGCGACCAATATGGTGGCGAAAAGTCTTTCAACGAAACCGAGGGCAAGGAGCCCATCTCCGACCCCTTCCACTATTCCGAGTGGGATTACCAGATTCAGCTCGAGCGCCCGGCTTGGGCGACGGTGCTGGAAAAACGCGCCAAGAAGGGCGATCTGGATGTCATCGACGGCATTACCGCGCAGTACAAACGCGAAATCCACCGCATGAAGTTCCTGCTCGATGCCATGCAGCCGCAGGGCGTCCAGCGCATCCGCAAGCTGGAAGATGGCGACGAGATCGACATCAACGCCGCCATCCAGAGCTTCACTGACATTCGCCTGGGCAACCAGCCCGATCCCCGCATCATGATGCGCTCGGTGCGCAAGACCCGCGACTTTTCCATCCTGGTGTTGCTGGATTTGTCCGAGTCCACCAACGAGAAAGTGCAGGATCAAGAGTATTCAGTGCGCGAACTCACCCAGCAGGCCTGCGTGCTGCTGGCCGATGCCATCAACAAGGTGGGCGACCCCTTCGCCATCCACGGCTTCTGCTCCGATGGCCGCCACAACGTGGAATACACCCGCTTCAAGGATTTCGACCAGCACTGGGACGAAGAACCCAAGGCCAAGCTTGCCGGCATGACCGGCCAGCTTTCCACCCGCATGGGCGCGGCCATCCGCCACGCCGGCCACCACTTGAAGCTGCAACGCTCGGCCAAGAAGCTCTTGATCGTCATCACCGACGGCGAACCCGCCGACATTGATGTGCGCGACCCGCAATACCTGCGCATGGATACCAAAAAGGCGGTGGAGGAAGTCGCCAAACTAGGCGTCACCACCTATTGCATGAGTCTGGATCCGCGTGCTGACAACTATGTCTCTCGCATCTTCGGCCAGAAGAACTTCATGGTCGTTGATCATGTCCAGCGCCTGCCAGAAAAGTTGCCGTTGCTCTATGCCGGGTTGACGCGATAACATCCTAATCAACTACCGTAAAAATCATGCAAAACACCTACGTCGGACTCAATCAGGACAACCACGGCATCACCCAACTTGGCCGAATCGTGCTGGATGGCCGCGTGTTCGGTTTTATTCCCGACACGGAAGACTGCACCGGCTGGAACTTGGGTCGCATGCAGATCCTCATGGACAAGGTGCAGGACGAATGGGACAAGTACGGTAATTTGCCCAGCCGTTTGCCCGAGGATCTGCGTCAGCGCCATATCGCGGTGTACGAAAAGGCCATGGGTGCAGCCCGAACCAAGGGTTGGGATCCCGAGTTGGGCGACGACGATTAGCGGCACTGCAGAGCCGGGTTAGTCGTGCCGGGGCTATCCCTTGGAAGGTTGAGGGCGTGTAAATTTAAGCACGCTGGCAGGCCCACTTTGGCCTTTCCTGGCGGCCAGGGTACGCAGTGCTTGGGCAAACTCGATCGGGAGGCGTTGTTGCACGCGGGCCTCGTCAGCATGGTAGAGCACGCACTCATAAGGCACGGCGTCCTCAAGCGTTGAGCGGGTATGCGGCTGGAATTTTTGCCAGCTGATCGCCATTACCCCCTGGTATTGCGAATCGACGAAGACAATTTCGTCCCGGTCGATCACGGCAAGATATTGCAGGCGGCGCAGCGGGACAAATACGCACTCCGCCGGGCTCCGCATCAGTAGCGTGCGGGTCAGGTTATAAAGAGCCGCTGGCAGGGTTTGGGTACTGCGCTGGACGGGCGTGTCGCGGTATAGCGTCAGCTGCATGGTTTGGCTAAGGGGTCTGGTCTGATCGCCATTGTGCCGAGCGGAGCGTGTCTGCTCAACCCTGCCAGGGACGCGGATTTTGTTACAACATCCGCCCCAGACGCGGGCTTTCGGCCACTACAAACTCGGCAAAGGCCCGCGCCGCGAGCGACAGGGTACGGGTCTTGCGATTGACCAGGTACCAGGACCGCCGGATCGGAAAACCTTCGACATCCAAGGTGCAGATGCGTTTGGCGGCGAGTTCTAGCGTGACCGTGTGGCGCGATACCACCCCCAACCCCAAACCGGCCTCAACGGCCAATTTGATGGCCTCGTTCTTGTTCATTTCCATGGCGACTTGCCAGCTGAGGCCATGCGCCTGAAAGAAGGCCTCAGTCGCCATCCGCGTGCCTGATCCGGGTTCGCGACCAACAAAGGGCTCGTGGGCGATCTCGGTCAGCGGGATCTTTTTGGCCTTGGCGAGGGGATGCTGGATTGGGGCAATAACCACCAGCGGGTTTTCCATAAACACCTGCTGTTCAAGTTCCAGATGCGCGGGCGGTTGCCCCATCAAGGCCAGGTCCACGGTGTTTTCGGCGATGTGTTGCAGCAGCGCTTCGCGGTTTACAACATTGAGCGTGATGCGAATGTCGGGATGCAAACCGCGAAATTGACTGATCAGCCGAATCGCAAAGGAACTGGCGGTGCTGACCACACCGACGGTCAGGCTGCCGCGTTGCAGGCCCTGTAGGGCATCCAGATTGTGTTCGAGGCTGACCAGCTGTTGCATGATCTGCACGCTGGTGTGTTGCAGTTCGCGGCCCGCGTCGGTCAGGTTGATGCGTTTCTTCAGTTGCTCCAGCAGCGGCAACCCGAGGCTTTCTTCCAACTGCTTGACCTGCATTGATACCGCTGGTTGAGTGAGATGCAATTCCTTGGAGGCCTTGGAAAAGCTGCCGCAACGCGCGACGGCGGCGAAGATCTGCAGCTGGCGGAGGGTGAGATGCAACATGGTGCAGAAAACAAGGCCTAAAAACGCGTCGAATTATAAGTCATGCTGATAATGTTTATCAAAAGTTCTGAATTCACTTTATGGATGGTCGGGAATATAGTCTGGCTCCCGATAAGGGAATAGGGGATTGCCGATTTAAAGGCTGCCAGCTTGCAGTGGTTTGTAGTCGATACGCAGTCACTCGGGACCTGAACCTTGGATTTTTTACCATTTTGAAGATCAAAACGAAGGAGTTACAGTATGGATCAATCCGCACGCTACGCTGACCTGTCTCTGAAAGAAGAAGACCTGATCAAGGGCGGTAAGCACATTCTCGTCGCCTACAAGATGAAGCCCGCTGCTGGCTACGGCTTCCTGGAAGTGGCTGCCCACTTTGCCGCCGAGTCCTCGACCGGTACCAATGTTGAAGTCTGCACCACCGACGAATTCACCAAGGGCGTGGATGCGCTGGTCTATCACATCGACGAGGCCACCGAGGATATGCGCATTGCCTATCCGCTCGACCTGTTCGACCGCAATGTCACCGACGGCCGCATGATGCTGGTCTCCTTCCTGACGCTGTGTATCGGTAACAACCAGGGCATGGGCGATTGCGAGCATGCCAAGATGTATGACTTCTACATGCCCGAGCGCGCCATCCAGTTGTTCGACGGTCCGTCCGTTGATATCAGCAACCTGTGGCGCATTCTCGGTCGTCCGGTCAAGGATGGCGGTTACATCTCCGGCACCATCATCAAGCCGAAGCTGGGTCTGCGTCCCGAGCCGTTCGCCAAGGCCGCTTACCAGTTCTGGCTGGGTGGCGACTTCATCAAGAACGACGAACCCCAGGGCAACCAGGTCTTCTGCCCGGCCAAGAAGGTTTACCCGCTGGTCTATGACGCCATGAAGCGCGCCCAGGACGAAACCGGCCAGGCCAAGATCTTCTCCGCCAACATCACCGCGGATGACCACTATGAAATGATGGCTCGCGCCGATTTCATCCTCGAAACCTTCGGCCCGGACGCCGACAAGGTGGCCTTCCTGGTTGACGGCTATGTCGGCGGCCCCGGCATGGTGACCACTGCTCGCCGTCAGTACCCCGGCCAGTACCTGCACTACCACCGTGCCGGCCACGGCGCTGTGACCTCCCCGTCCGCCAAGCGTGGCTACACCTCCTTCGTGCTGTCCAAGATGTCCCGTCTGCAAGGCGCTTCCGGCATCCATGTGGGCACCATGGGCTACGGCAAGATGGAAGGCTCCAAGGACGACCGTTTGCTGGCCTACATGATCGAGCGCGACGAGTGCCAGGGCCCGGTTTACTTCCAGAAGTGGTACGGCATGAAGCCCACCACGCCGATCATCTCCGGCGGTATGAACGCCCTGCGTCTGCCTGGCTTCTTCGAGAACCTGGGTCACGGCAATGTCATCAACACGGCCGGTGGCGGTTCCTACGGTCACATTGACAGCCCGGCGGCCGGCGCGATCTCCCTGCGTCAGTCCTACGAGTGCTGGAAGGCCGGTGCCGACCCGATCGAGTGGGCCAAGGAGCACAAGGAATTCGCTCGTGCCTTCGAGTCCTTCCCGGGCGATGCCGACAAGATCTACCCGGGCTGGCGTGAAAAGCTGGGCGTGCACAAGTAATAAGGCGCGTACAGCACACGCTGAACCGAAGAACGCCCCCGCCCTCGGGGGCGTTTTTCTTCCGGGGACTGAAACCCCTGACATAGAGTGGATATTTAATTGGCTTTCAGACGCGATAGAGCGCATCTGAAAGCTAATTTGAAATACGGATTTTTAGGAGTGGTTATGACCCAAAAAGACCAGTACACGATTCATAAGGAACCCTTCTATCAGGCGCAAGGGAACGAAGTCGCGCTGTTTGAGGCCGCCTACCGCAACCGCCTGCCGGTGATGGTGAAAGGCCCGACCGGCTGCGGCAAGTCGCGTTTTGTTGAATACATGGCCTGGAAACTCGGCAAGCCGCTCATCACCGTGGCCTGCAACGAAGACATGACGGCCAGCGATCTGGTTGGTCGTTACCTGCTCGACGCCAGCGGTACCCGCTGGCTGGACGGCCCACTGACTACGGCGGCGCGCATGGGTGCCATTTGTTATCTCGACGAGATCGTCGAGGCGCGGCAGGACACCACCGTGGTGATCCACCCGCTGACAGACCACCGCCGTGTCTTGCCGCTCGACAAAAAGGGCGAATTGATCGAGGCACATCCCGACTTCCAGTTGGTGATTTCGTATAACCCGGGTTATCAAAGCCTGATGAAGGATTTGAAACAATCGACCAAGCAGCGCTTTACGGGTTTTGATTTTGATTACCCCGAGGCTGCGCTGGAGGCCCTCATTCTGGCCAAGGAAACCGGCCTGGATGAGGCGACGAGCGCCCGCCTGGTGAAGATCGCCCAGACGGCCCGCAACCTGAAGGGCCACGGTCTGGACGAAGGCATTTCCACCCGCTTGCTGGTGTATGCCGCCGCCCTCATCAAGGACGGTGTCGTTGCGCGGGATGCCTGTCGCATGGCACTGGTGCGCCCGATCACTGACGACGCGGATATTCGCGAAACGCTGGACCACGCTATTGACGCAACCTTTGCGTAAAGGATGCCTCCCGCTCTCCCGTCTCCGGTGGGGGAAGGATGATCATGACCGAAGTTGAAACCGAAAACACTTATCAGCACCCACTGATGAAGGCCTATTGGGCCCAGATCGACACCCGCTTCAAACCGGTTGAGGATGTGTTCGAGGATGTCATGGCCGAGGCCTTGGTCATTCTCACGCGCGAGGGCCTGAATGCCTATCTGGAGGCCGCGCGCGTCATTGGCAAGTTAGGGCGTGGCGCTGAGCCGATGCTGGCGTTCATGGAAGCGTGGCCCTCTGCGGCAGATGTGCTGGGCGAAGATGCCTTGGTGGAGATCATGGCGGTGGTTATGCGTATGCAGAAGTCGCCCAACAGCCGTGCCATTGCGCCCTTCCTGCAAACCCTGGCACCCGTTGCGCGGCGCCTGCATTCGCAGGAGCAGATGCGGGATTATCTCGACATCACCTTGAATTTCATGGAGCGCACCACCGGCTCCATCCACGGTCACCACACCACCTTCCCCAGTCCCGGGCTGCCTGATTTCTTCGTGAAGGCTCCCTTTCTGCTGGCTCAGCTCAGCCTCGCGGGCCTCAAGAACTGGGTGGAATACGGTATCCGTAACTATCGCAACCATCCGGAACGGCAGCGCGACTATTTCACCCTGCAGTCGGCTGACAGCCGCGCCGTGTTGCAACGCGAACGCCACGGCACGCTGTTTATGGATGTGGAACGCAAGCTGGATCTCTACCTGCACGCCCTGTGGAAGACCTCCGAGCAACTGGTGCCGTACTCGACGGCCTTCGATGAGTTGCGCAGGCCCGTGCCGTATTACGACAAACTGGGCATGCGCATTCCGGATGTGTACGACGATGCCGGCGAAGCGCATGACCGTGTCACCGGGATTGATCGTTACCGTGCCACCGTGGCCCATATGGTTGGTCATCAGCGTTGGACAACGCCGCTGATCGCGGACAACTGGAGCCCGTTCCAGCGCATGGCTGTAGAGTTTTTCGAGGACAGTCGCATCGACATCTTGCTCGTTCGCGAATATCCGGGCTTGAAGCGTATTCTTCTGGCGCTGCACCCCAAGCCGGTCGAGGCGGCGTGCGATCCGGAAACGACCTCCTGCCTGCGCCATCGCATGGCCATGCTGTCGCGCGCATTGCTCGATCCGGACCACGGCTATCGCGATGCCGACCTGCTGAACTTTGCGCAGCGCTTTCATGACTTGATGGCCGGGGGTGAGTCGAACACTCGCGACATCGCGACCCTGGCGCTGAGCTATGTTGCCAAGACCCGCCGCCAGAGCGACCAGTATGCCAAGGTCCATTTTGAGAACACGGTGGTGGATTACCGTGACGACAACCGTCAGATGTGGGTCTTCATCGAGGACAGCGACGACGAGGAGATGTTCGAGAAGGAGAAAAAACGCACCCCGAGCGACGAACAGAAGGGCCTGCCCCCGCGCCATTATCCGGAATGGGATTACAAGAGCCTGACTTACCGGCCGGACTGGGTCAGCCTGTATGAAGTGCTGCATCCCAAGGGCAACCCGATGGATATTGATCGGCTGCTCGAAAAACACAGCGCATTGGCCAAGCGCCTGAAGCGCATCCTCGATCTCCTCAAACCGCAGGACAAGGTGCGTGTCCGCTACCAGGAAGAGGGGTCAGAGCTGGATCTCGATGTGGCCATCCGTTCCCTGATCGACTTTAAGGCGGGCGCGCAACCGGATCCGCGCATCAACATGAGCCATCGCACCGACGGTCGCGATATTGCCGTCATGCTCTTGCTCGACCTGTCGGAATCCCTTAACGAAAAGGCGCTTGGCAGCGATCAGACCATCCTCGAACTCAGCCAGGAAGCGGTCACGCTGCTGGCCTGGGCCGTCGAACAACTGGGCGACACCTTCGCCATCGCCGGCTTTCATTCCAACACCCGCCACGATGTGCGCTACCTGCACATCAAAGGCTATGGCGAGCGCTGGGATGATGACCCCAAGGCCCGTCTCGCCGCCATCGAGGCTGCGTATTCCACCCGCATGGGTGCAGCCATGCGGCACGCCGGACATTACCTTGGTGCGCGTCAGGCCGACAAAAAACTGATGCTGATCCTCACCGACGGCCAGCCCGCCGACATTGATGTGCAGGACGAACGCCTGCTGATCGAAGACGCCCGCCGCGCTGTCACCGAGCTCGACCGTGACGGAATCTTCACCTACTGCATCAATCTGGATCCCAAGGCGGATGAATATGTCGCGGACATCTTCGGCAACCAGTACACCGTGGTGGACAATATCGAACGGCTCCCTGAGAAGCTCCCAGAGCTGTTCCTTGCGCTGACCAAGTAAGTGGCTGGGTGTTTTCGGTGTGCTCTGCGCGTGTCTGCGTCAGGCGTCGCTTATGGCGTTCTTATGGCGTCGCTGCTGGAACCCCAAAGGCGCTCAATGTGGTTTGAATGCTGTCCTGGCGTTGATGCCCAATAAAAAACCCGGCCTTGGCCGGGTTTTTTATTGGCGGTGGCAGGGCCTCAGGAACACACCTGTTGCAGCGTCCAGGGCAGGGCATTCGTGGCGTTGATGGCGCTAAACCCCAGATCAAAAAAGGAGTGAATGATCTTGGTGGTAGGGGTGGCGACGCCGGCCATCTCGGTTGGGCAGTTGAAGGTGACGACAACCATGGGTTTCTCGCCGGTCGGATAGACCTTGGTAATGGTCGGCAGGATGGAACGCGATTTGTTGGCGTCTTTCGCGTTATAGCTATCCTGGCCGAATGCGAAAGGCGCGGCGGGGGTGGCTGGAGCCTGTGCGATGCTCGGGGCCGGCGTAGCGACCTGAGCTTGCCAGGGGAAGGTCGCCGGGGGCGTCGCAACGGTGACCGTGACCGGTTGGACAATATAGGGATTGGGGCGCGGAGACCAGGGCGTCGGTGTGCTGGCGACAAAGGCGGGTGCCGAAGGGGTAATGCTGACTGGCGCAAACACAAAGGGTGGTACGGATGAGACGGTGTTCTTTGCCGTCGCTGTGGTCGGGGTGGCCTGGGGGGCCGGAATGACGGCGACGGGGGCGGCGACGGGGGCAACAACCGGCATGGCAGTGACGGTGGTAGCGGCAGCAGCCGGCTTGGCGGCAGCGGGGGCGGCCGCAGCGGCAGCCGGTGTTGCTACGCCGGTTGCCTTGATGTCATCCTTTGCAGCGGCCTTTCCTTTGGCGGCGGTCTCCTTGGCGGTGGCCTTCTTGGTGGTGATGTACTTCTTGCCGTTCCACTCAAAGGTCTCGTTGCCCGCCTTGCGTGCAGCAGCAAAAGCCTCTTTGAATGTCGAAGAGGTCTTTGCATCAGCGGCCAGGGCGGGCTGAACCAAGGCCCATCCGAGGCAGGGGGTGATGACGATCAACAGGTTGCGTACTTGATGCTTAAACATAGCGTTCGGGTTCCCCGTGGTTTATTGCCTCTGGTCTTGAGCGGCAATCATCAATTTTATAGACCCGTAACATACGCAGTTATCACGGCAATGTAAATAAAAACCACCCCATATCAGTATATTCAATACGCCTTGTTGGAAATGTCCAACATGCTGATATATATGAAGAAATATATTTAAGACGGTTGCTATTATTAGAGCCTGCTTCTGGTATGGTGCATTTGAACCATGCCAAAACCGGCTTTCCTTCAAAGGGTTATGACAGGGGGTGCATCCCGGATCCATCCGCAACACTTTCCATCACGGGGACTTTACGGTACAACGCGCGGGTCGAGTAAAAACTGCTTGGAGGATGAGAGGATGAAACAGAATCGCGTTTCAGAGTTTGCGTTGTCGGTCTTGAGCGTTGTCGAACATGTCGGTCTGGCGGTGGTCACGCTCGCCACGATCAGCGCGATGGTGGGCGAAGTCGATCTCATGTGGACGGCAGGTAAGGCCACGCTGGCGGATCTGCTGCTGATGTTCTTGTATCTTGAAATCCTGGCGATGGTCGGGCTGTATTACAAGTCCGGCAAGTTGCCGGTGCGCTTTCCCATCTACATCGCCATCGTTGCGCTGGCCCGTTTTCTGGTGCTGGACCTCAAAAACCTTGATGTTTGGCAGATTATCGGTGTGACTGGCGGTGTCTTGCTCCTCACCCTGGCGGTGTTGACCATTCGCTACGGTCATGTGAAATACCGTTACGGCGACGACGAGTGATGCGCCGGTAGCCCTCGCGCCGCCCTTGCGCCGCCAGCGTTCGCTTGGCGGCGACGGCAGTCGCTCGACCACCACCCTCAATGCACCCATCCGCCGCGATAACCGGTGCTCCGGTTTGCGGTCAGTCTTTGTGGTCAGCAGCAATGTAATGTTTGTAACGATTAATGTAATATTCGTTCCATCATGAATTGGAGACTCTTGCTGATCACCCTGCCTGCCGCTCAGGCCAGCCTGCGCATCCGGGTTTGGCGTCATTTCAGGGCGGCCGGTGCGGTGTTGTTGCGTGACGGAGTCTGGTTGTTGCCCGAGTTCGCTACCAATACCGGCTGGGTGGATCTGCTGGAAGAGGTGCGCGAGGCGGGCGGTGAGGCTGAGTCCTTGCTCTGCACGGCTGTGGATGCCGACCAAGAGGCGCGTTTCATTGCCGCGTTTGACCGCCGGGCTGAATACGAAAAATGGCTGGATACCCTGAAAAGCACGGCATTGGGTGTGCGCGCGGCGGCGCGCTTGCGGCGCGAGTTGGCGGCTATTGAGAAGATTGATTTTTTCCCCTCGGAGGGGCAATCCGTGGCGCGTGAGGCCTTGCAGCGCTTTGAACAGGCCTCCAGCCCTAATGAGCCCAAGGCAAATCTTGCCCAAATACCTAGGCTGGATCGGGCCGAGTATCAGGGACGCACCTGGGCCACCCGCGCACGGCCCTGGGTGGATCGTCTTGCCTCGGCGTGGCTGATTCACCGCCATATTGATCCGGCGGCCCGTTTTGTCTGGCTGGCGCAGCCCGGCGATTGCCCGGCCGAGGCTCTCGGCTTTGACTACGATGCGGCGACCTTCAGTCATGTCGGCGAGCGGGTCAGTTTTGAAACCCTGCTGGCCAGTTTTGGCTTGGAGGCCGACCCGGCACTCGCTCACATGGCGCGCATCATTCACTTTCTGGATGTGGGTGGCCAGCCGACACCCGAGGCCGCCGGACTGGAGGCCATTCTGGCTGGAATGCGCGCCAGCCTGAAGGATGACAACGACCTTCTAGCGGCTGCCAGCCAGACCTTTGATTACCTGTACCTGCAATATGGAGAGACTCGACATGAGTGACGCCCCGCAAACTCGACCGCCCCATCCCTCACTGGCCGAGGCCTTTCCCTATTGGTTGAAGCTGGGTTTCATCAGCTTCGGTGGCCCCGCCGGGCAGATCGCCATGATGCACACCGAGTTGGTGGAAAAACGCCGCTGGATCAGCGAGCACCGCTTCCTGCACGCCCTCAACTACTGCATGTTGCTGCCGGGGCCGGAGGCGATTCAGCTCGCCATCTACATCGCCTGGCTGATGCATGGTGTGCTGGGCGCGGTGGTGGCCGGCGTGCTGTTCTTCCTGCCGGCCTTCGCGTTGCTTTCGGCGCTGGCCGCGGTTTACCTCAACTTTGGCGATGTGCCGCTGGTGGCGGGCATCTTCTACGGCATCAAACCGGCGGTGGTGGCGGTGGTGCTGTTTGCCGCCTGGCGCATCGGTTCCAAGGCCCTGAAGAACGAACTGCTTTACGGCATCGCCGCGCTGGCCTTCATCGGCATCTTCTTCTTCAAGATCGGCTTCCCCTGGATCGTGCTGGCCGCCGCCATCCTCGGCGCCATCGGCGGCAAGTTCGCCCCGGCCAAGTTCAAGGGCGGCGGCGGTCACGGCGCTTCCAACAAGGAATACGGCCCGGCCTTGATCGACGACGACACCCCGCCGCCCGCCCATGCCGCCTTCTCCTGGGGCAAGCTCAGCGCCAAGGTCGTGGTCTTCGTCGCCATCTGGGGCGCGGCCATGCTCGCCATCACTGGAAACGACACCCTGACCACGATGGGTGACTTTTTCACCCGGGCCGCCTTCCTCACCATCGGCGGCGCCTACGCGGTGTTGCCCTATGTCTATCAGGGCGCGGTGGAACAACACGGCTGGTTGACCGGCTTGCAGATGATGGACGGCCTGGCGCTGGGCGAAACCACCCCCGGCCCGCTCATCATGGTGGTGACCTGGGTGGGCTACCTGGGCGGTGTCGCCAAGCAGGTGTTCGCTGACCCCATCGCCGCCGGCCTGGCGGGCGCTGCGGTGGCCACCTTCTTCACCTTCCTGCCGTCCTTCCTGTTCATTCTCGCCGGCGGCCCGCTGGTGGAATCCACCCGCGGCGACCTCAAATTCACTGCCCCCTTGGCCGGCATCACCGCCGCCGTGGTGGGCGTGATCATCAATCTGGCGGTCTTCTTCGCCTGGCACACCTTCTGGCCGCGAGGCACGGAGGCTGCGCCCTTTACAGGCGGCTTCGAATGGTTGCCGGTGGTCGTCGCCATCGCCGCCTTCATCGCCCTGTGGAAGTACAAGCAGGACATCATGAGAGTCATCGGCGCCTGCGCCGCCATCGGACTTGCCTACACCTTTGTCATTGGAGCCTGAAAACATGGATCGCACCATCAACCCCGCCAACCTCGACCTTGCTGGCAAGTTCATCCTTGATGTGCGTCGCGCCGACGACCACAACGCTTCCCACGAACAACTGACCGGAGCGAACTGGAAAGACCCGACGCAGATCAGCGCTTGGGCCGACAGCCTGCCGAAAGATCAGGAAATTGTCCTGTATTGCGTACGCGGCGGTGCGGTGTCCAACAGCGTGGTGGATGCGCTTCAGAGCAAGGGCCTCAAGGCCCGCTTCATCGAGGGCGGCATCGAAGGCTGGAAGGCCGCCGGTGGTGAGGTGGTCGGCAAATGAAAGGAAAGGTGCGTTTGCCGGATATCCGGTAATCATGCCGCTTCCCGCCCGGGTTGCGCCCGAGGCGCGCCTGCTGTTGACCGGCCGCGCGTTGCGGGCCTTCACCGACGGCTATGTCGCGATCTTGCTGCCCG
>VGVU01000008.1 GCA_016873905.1 Betaproteobacteria bacterium
CGCAAGACCGACCCGGCGGCGCTGACGCGCGAGGCGCGCGAGATCCTGCGGCCGAAGTTTTTGTCCGCCGACATGGGCGTCTCCGGCGCCAACTTCCTCATCGCCGAGACCGGCTCGACCCTGATCGTCACCAACGAGGGCAACGGCCGCCTGTGCACCACGCTGCCGCGCCTGCATGTCGCCATCACCGGCATCGAGAAGGTGGTGCCGACGCTGGAGGATGTATCGACCCTGCTGCGCCTGCTGCCGCGCTCGGCCACGGGCCAGGCCATCACCAACTATGTCTCGCTGCACACCGGGCCGAAGCACATCGACGAATCCGACGGCCCGCAGCAGTTCCACATCGTGCTGGTCGACAACGGCCGCACGAAACTGCTCGCCGGCGAGATGCGCGAGATGCTGCGCTGCATCCGCTGCGGCGCCTGCATGAACCACTGCCCGGTGTACCAGGCCGTCGGCGGCCACGCCTGGGGTTGGGTGTACCCCGGCCCGATGGGCAACATCCTGACGCCGTCCTATGTCGGCCTGGAGAAAACCGTTCCGCTGCCCAACGCGACTACGCTGTGCAACCAGTGCGGCAGCGTCTGCCCGGTGAAGATCCCGCTGCCCGATCTCATGAGGAAACTCCGCGAGGAGCAGATGGCACGCGGCCTCAAGTCCTGGCCGGAGCGCCTCGGCCTCGCCCTGTGGGGCTGGGCGGCGCAGCGGCCGGCGCTCTACGCCTTGGGCACGCGCATCGCCGCGCGCGTCATGAAAGGGCTGGGCGGCGCCGAGAAGTTGATCCACCGTTTGCCGCTCGCGGCCGGCTGGACCGACGGCCGCGACTTCCCGGCGCCCGCCGGCAAGACCTTCCGCGAGTTGTACAGGGAGAAGCGCAAGTGAGTGCCCGCGAAAATATCCTTGGAAGGGTGCGCAATGCGCTCAACCGCAAAGCCAGTCCCGCCGACACGGCGCACATCGACGCCCACATCGCCGCCCACCCCGTCGGCATGCAGCCGCCGCGCGACTGGGAGCCGGAGTTACGCTTCCGCGCCCGCGCCGAGGCGCTCGCCAGCACGGTGGAGAAAGTGTCGAGCCTGCAAGCGGTACCCGACGCCGTAGCCCGCTACCTAGTCGTGAACAAGCTGCCCACCAGCGGCGTCTGCTGGCCCGGTTTACGCCATCTCGACTGGATCGGCGCCGGCCTCGGCATGGAAGACCGCCCGGCGCGCGGCGCAGACCTCGTCGGTATCACCGGCTGCTACTGCGCCGTCGCCGAGACCGGCACGCTGGTGTTCCTCTCCGGCCCCGACACGCCGGCCGCGACGAGCCTGCTGCCCGAGACCCACATCGCCATCGTCGACACGGCGCGCATCGTGCCCTTCATGGAGGACGCCTGGGCGCTCGTGCGCGCCGAGCGCGGCCGCCCGCCGCGTGCAGTGAATTTCGTCTCCGGCCCCTCGCGCACCGCCGACATCGAGCAGACCGTGACCATGGGCGCGCACGGGCCGTATCGCGTGCACATCATCCTCGTCGGCTGACTTGCCGCCATCCCGCAGCGGCTGACTTTTCCCAGAGCGGATTTGAGCGCTGGCTATCGCCCGGCCGCTACGGGCATCCGCACCAGCAAGTAACCCCGTTCACGGAAGATCACCTCAGCACCGGGCAGGTCAGCCAGGCGGCTCGCGCGCGTCAGGGCCACCTCACCCGCTTGCGGGGCACGACGGGCCACCATCCGGCCGGCATAGGTCTGAAAGCTTGGCGTGTTGACGCCGTACAGGGTCAAGGGGGCTGACATCCCGGCGGCGATCTTCCCGGCCTGACGAATCGGGTCCTGCAACAGCCCACCAATCGCCGGCAACAAGACGAGCGCAAAGGCCAGCGCAGCCGTCACCCCTTGCCAGTAGATCACCCGTTGCGTACTACGGCCCCACACCAGCCAGATCAAATTAAGCAGGGTTAGCAGCGCGAATACCGCGATAAAGGTCGTATCAAAATGCGCGCCCAAATCCGCCGCCAACAAAAGATCATCCGGGCGCAGATTTGGCGTGGCTGCCGCCAACAGCCACGGCAGGGCCAACAAGAAGGCAAATCCCAATAGCGCCGGTAAAAAGGCCGCCCACCGATTCAGATGCGTCTGGCCGACCAGAATCAGGATCAGACCGCCGTAACCGTAATAGACATAGTGCGGCAACTTGGTGCCGGAGAAACTGAAAAAGATCAGTACAAACAGAAACCAGAGCAGCCCGAAGCGTTGCAGCGGATCGCCCCAGACCTGGCGCAGACGCATCAATGCCGCCAGTAACCAGCCGGTATGCGGCAAAAGCGAGAGCGGCACGACCCAGAGGTAATAGAAATACTGGCCGTGGTGCCCTTCCATGGCCGAGTCGTAGCGTTGCAGGTTGTGCTTGAGGAAGAAGCCCTCGAAGAAAACCATCCCTTCGCGAAGATACTGGACGATGAACCAGGGCGAGGCCAGGACGACAAAGAGCAGGACCGGTCCCAAGGCGCGAATATTGTCACCGATGCCCCAGCGCCAGAACTGTCGCCATTCGCCCCGGCTCGCACACCAAAAAAAGACGGCCGCCGCCGGTACCACCACCGCAACCGGTCCCTTGGTCAGGAATCCCAACGCCATGGCTGCAAAACCGACATAACGCCAGACGATGCGGCCTTCGGCCAGCCATAACCACGCCGCATAGCCCGCACTCGCCAGCCACAGATTGAGCAAGGCGTCCGCAGTGGCCGCGCGCAGAATGACGCTAACCCCCGCCGCCGTGGCCACAATCAAGGCCGCCAGCAAGGCCCGGCCGGGATCGGCCACCCGCGCGACAAACAGCCAGGTGATCGCAACCCAGGCACTGCCAGCCAACGCCGAAGGCAAGCGGAAGGCCCACTCCGTCGGACCCAAGGCCATGATCGAAACGGCCTGCAGCCAATAGATCAGGATGGGTTTGTCGGTACGCGGTTCACCCAGAAGATAGGTTGACCAGAAGTCGCCGCGCAGAAACATCTCCGTCGTCGCCGCCGTGAAGGCGCCCTCATCGAGGTCGAAAAGCGGCGCTCCGCCCAGCCCGACGAAAGGCAGCAGCAGCAACAACCCAAGAGGCCAGTGGCGCATCACGAGAGGCTTAACCCGCGGGTTAGTTGGGTGACGGCTCGGTGGGTGCCTCACGCAGCAGATACTGCGACCGCGTCGGCTCGTGCCAGATGCGGATCAGGAGTTCACCCAGGATGCCCATACCCAGGAACTGCCCACCCATCAGCGTAAACATCACCCCCAGCATCAGCAACGGACGGCCACCAATGTCGGCCCCGGCGAACAGCTTGAGCCCTGCCAACCAGCCCAGCATCAGCAGACCCGGGATCAAGAGGGCCAAGCCCACACCGCCAAAAGCGTGCATGGGGCGATGCAAGAAACGGAGCAGGAACTTGACCCACAGAAGGTCGAGCAAGACACGGATGGTGCGATCAATACTGTACTTGGATACCCCACGCAGACGCGGATGGTGCATGACCGGGGTCTCGATCACCCGAGCCCCAAATTCGCGTGCCAGGGCCGGGACGAAACGGTGCAGTTCGCCATACAGCTTCACATTGGCCAGCGCCTCGCGCCGATAGAGCTTCAGCGAGCAACCATAGTCATGCAGGCGTACGCCAGTGACCTTGGAGATCAGTTTGTTGGCCAACCAGGACGGCAGTTTGCGCAAGACAAAGGCATCCTTGCGCTTCTCGCGCCAGCCGGAAATGATGTCCACCTGCGGGCTGGCGTCGAGCATATCCAGCAAACGGGGAATATCCGCCGGATCGTTTTGCAGATCGCCATCCAGGGTCACGATCACCGCGCCGCTGGCCGCGTCAAAACCCGCCTGCATCGCCGTCGATTGCCCATAATTGCGCTTTAGCCAGCGCGGATTGAGGGCCGGATGCGTCCCGGCCAATTGCGCCAGCAACCGATCACTCCCATCCCGCGAACCGTCATCAACACAAATCAACTCCCAGGTTCGGCCACAGTCGCACATGGCCACATGCACGCGCTCGACCAGATCGGGCAGGTTCTCATATTCGTTATAAACGGGAATAACAATGGAGACAGCGATTTCGGGCGAGGCAGCCATGGACACTCCTTGAATTCCTGATCCCAAGATGGGGGGCTATTGGGGAGCCTATTGTAGCCAGCCGAGCCGGACAAATTAACGCAGGCATGAAAAAAAACGCCCGCACAAGGCGGGCGTTTTCGAACGACAGGGACTGTCAGTTAGTGCGACTCTGCATCCACAACCAGAGCCGGGCGGGTTTCTCTCTTGCCGATGGTCATCAAATCCCAAGCGAGCAGAACGAAGCCAGCGGCAAATGTCCAGCCGCCAATCATGCGCCAGACCATGCCTTGGACGAACCAAGGATGCTCCTGAGCCGCGAAGTAGGCTACCCAGTCGGAGCCGCCGATGGCGCGCTCAATCTGTGACTGCTCGTAACCTGAGATCAGCAGGGCCATGGTCATGGCGATCATTCCGGTCCAGAGCAGGAACATGGACCACTTCCACTTCCAGGAGCCAACCAGGTTGCTGCCCATCCAGACATTGCCGCGCCACTTCTGGATGGCAAGGTAGAAGAAGGCGAGGATCATGGTTACATAAGCGCCGAAGAAGGCCAGGTGGCCATGGGAGGCGGTCCACTGCGTGCCGTGGGTGTACAGGTTGATCTGTGGCAGGGTATGCATGAAGCCCCACACGCCAGCGCCGAAGAAGTTGCCGAAGGCTTGACCGATGATCCATGCCAAGGCCGGAGTATTGGAGCTTTTCAGCTTGTGATATCCGGCGTCGAACACGGCATGCACCACCATGGCGACCAGGGGAATGGGCTCCAGGGCAGAGAAGAAACCGCCGATCGTCAGCCAGTATTCCGGCGTACCGATCCAGAAGTAGTGGTGACCCAGACCGAGGATGCCGGAACCGAACATCAGGGCAACTTCGATGTAGAGCCAGGTTTCGACGATCTTGCGACGCACGCCCATGGTCTTGATCAGGCCGTAGGCCATCAGACAGCCAACCAGAACTTCCCATGTGGCCTCAACCCACAGGTGAATCACCCACCACCACCAGTGCTGGTCCATGGAAATATTGGGGGTGTACCACATGCCGGCCAGATACAGGCCTGCCAAGGCGACCAGATCGAGCACCAGAACGCCAGCGATGCCGGTGAACCTACCCTTCATGAAGGTGGCGGCGACGTTGAAGAAGAAGATCAGAACGCAGACGACGATGCCAATATCGGCCCAACGGGGCGCCTCAATGTACTCGCGACCCTCGTTGATCAGCCAAATCGATTTCAGTTCGCCCGGGCCTACCTGGATCAGCAGATAGACCAGCACGACGACGACGACGGCCAAGGTGAATATCCAGAAGTTCAGATTACCCAGTCCGAGGCCTACGACTGGGGTTCCGGATTCATCCTCCAGCAACCAGTACACGGAGCCGATGAAACCGAACAATAGCCAAACCACCATGGCATTGATATGCACCATGCGGTTGACCGAGAAATCCAGAATGCCGAACAGGAAATCCGGGTTCAGGTACTGGATGCCGGCCAAGAGACCGAACAGGACTTGCGCACCGAACAGTGCGAGCGAGACGGTAAAGTACTTTACCGCCAGTTTCTGGCCGCCATTCAGGTTGGCGTTGGAGATGATGCCTAATGCTGACATGTCGGTTCTCCTTATTGTTGGGCCGGCGCGGCGCTGGCTTTAGGCGCGGGCTCGGCAGTGACGGTGGCGACCGGTGCATCGGACTGGTCGAGGGGCTTGAAGTTGGCAGGGAAGCCGTTGGTATCAATGGAAGACATCCACTTCAAGAAGGCGACCGTGGCCTTTGCCTCTTCTTCCGTGATACCCAGATTGGGCATCTTGCGGCCGAGACTGTTGTGCAGCTTGTCGGTCGGATCCATCAGGAATTCCACCATGCTCTTTTCACGCGTCTCCTTGGAGCCCCAAGACTGATCCAGCCAGGATTTGGTCAGGTCAGGTGCGTAGTACGAACCGTTGCCGAGCAGGGTATGGCAGTTCATGCAGTTCTTCGACTGAGTGGTCAACTTACCCTTGGAGACAAGGGCCTCGGCTTCCTCCTCGGTCAACACCTTGCCGAACAAAGGTTCCACGGGGCCTATCACCGGCACCTGCATATTGCGTTTGGCATCGAATACATAGTCGATGCGGTTGTTGATGACCGAATAGGCCTTCACCCGGCCGCTTTTACTGCCTGCGGTAATATGATCCACGGTGTCGAAGGTAAGGAAAATCAAGAAAATGAATGAGACGCCTGTCACCCAGATGGCGGATTTACGCCACAGAGATTCAGATGCCCACCATGCAGTTTGGCTCATAGCGAAGCCTCCTTTAAGGTTGTTACAGTGGGGTTAGGGACGAATGAACGAGGGATTACCTTCATCGTGTGGCTTATGCCCATCGACCGATTCCTGGTCATGAGTCGCTACACAAAGATGCCAGACCACATGGGGGGCCGCGAAATAACCGAGGAGCATGAGCCCCACGATGAAGGTCCAGAAGGTGTCGTTGAACAGGTTCGCGGCCTGAGCCAACGTGTACACGGACACCGATAATCCAAGATAGGCCACATAAGCCAGCGGCATCAAGCGAGCGCGCTGACGCAGACGCGAATAGGCAAACAACAAGGCATAGACAGCGCCCGTTAAAATAACCATGGCAGCCGAGAAAAACACGGTAAAGAAGTTGGCCAGCGCGACAGGCTCTACGATCATGAGACTCTCCTTGGTGGTTTACGGGGCGCATAGTGCACTGGAGCGAGTCTAACGCCATTGATTTAGATCAATCCAGCTATAAATATCCTGATATTGACCTAAATCAAGGCACGCGGAAAAATTCAAGCCCATATTTCGCCGCACTCGCCAAAAGGTCATTCTCGACGAGCCTGATATCTTCTTGACTTACTGAAGGAGTCGTACTGATGAAATCCAAATCCGTGTTCACCGGCCTGTTCATGCTGGCCGCCCTCCCCCTGGCGATCTCAACCGCCATGGCCGCAGCTCCTAACCACAACAAAGCCCCGGGCGATCAATACATGGCGGGGGCTGGTGCCGGCGCCGGCAAGATGGAGATGTACCAATCGACCGACCCGAACGCCCCGGCCATGACCAAGGCTGAATTTGATGCGGGCCGCCAGTTGTATTTCGATCGTTGTGCCGGCTGCCACGGTGTGCTGCGCAAGGGCGCCACCGGCAAGGCCCTGCTGCCTGGCCCGATGCAGAAACTGGGCACCGATTCCTTGAATGTACTCATCGGCTACGGTACCGCCGGTGGTATGCCGGGTTTTGAGACCTCCAAGGAAATGACCGCGGCCGAGGTCAATCTGATGTCCCGCTATATCCAGCATCCGGCCCCCACCCCGCCGGAATGGGGCCTCAAGGAAATGAAGGCCTCCTGGAAGTTGCTCGTCCCGGTTGACAAGCGTCCGACCAAGAAGATGAACAACATCAATCTGGACAACATCTTCTCCGTCACCCTGCGTGACTCGGGAGAACTGGCGATTATTGATGGCGACAGCAAGAAGATCATTACCATTCTGAAGACCGGTTTTGCCGTACACATCACCCGTTTCTCCAAATCGGGCCGCTACCTCTACACCACGGGTCGTGACGGTCTGATCAACCTGATCGACCTGTGGATGGAAACGCCGCAAACCGTCGCCACCATTCGCACCGGTTCGGACGCCCGTTCGATCGACACCTCCAAGTACAAGGGCTTTGAGGACAAGATCGCCATCGCGGGTTCCTACTGGCCGCCGGCTTATGTCTTCATGGACGGTTTCACGCTTGAGCCCAAGAAGGTTGTTTCCACTCGGGGTTATACCTATGACGAGCAGGAATACCATCCGGAACCGCGCGTCGCCTCCATCGTCTCCTCGCACATCAAGCCCGAGTTTGTGGTCAATGTGAAGGAGACCGGCAAGATTCTGTTGGTGGACTACTCCGACCTCAAGAACCTGAAGACCACCGAGATCGAGGCTGAGCGCTTCCTGCACGACGGCGGTTGGGATGCCTCAAAGCGTTACTTCCTGGTGGCCGCCAACATGCGTAACACGGTTTCCGTGGTCGATACCAAGGACGGCAAGCTGGCCGCCAATGTCAAGGTCGGCATCAAGCCCCACCCGGGCCGCGGCGCCAACTGGAATGACACCAAGTACGGTCCGGTCTGGGCGACGGGACACTTGGGCGACGAGACCATCGCTGTCATTGGCACCGACCCTGCCAAGCATAAGCAACATGCCTGGAAGGTCGTCCGCAGCCTGAAGAACCACGGCAACGGCTCGTTGTTCATCAAGACCCATCCGAAGTCCAAGAACTTGTGGGTGGATGCAGCCCTCTCCCCGGATGCCGATGCGCGCCAGTCTGTTACGGTGTATGACCTGAAGAACCTCGACAAGCCTGCCCAGGTGATCAACCTCGCCAAGCTGGCCGGCATCACTGAAGGCCGCGTCACGCATCCGGAATACAACAAGGCCGGTGATGAGGTTTGGTTCTCCGTTTGGGGCCCCATGAAGGGCACATCGGCCATCGTGGTCATGGATGACAAGACCCGCCAGGTCAAGACCGTCATCAAGGACCCGCGTCTGGTGACCCCGACCGGCAAGTTCAACCTGTACAACACCGTGCAAGACGTGTATTAATCTTCCTCTCTTCCCGCTCTCGTGTCTCAGAGAGCGGGTTTTTTGCAGCATAGCGTGCTGTGCTGCAAAAAATGCCCACGAGTCCAAAAACAATTATCTTCTCGGCCCTGCTTCTGATTGGGGTTCCTGCGCTGGCTGCCACCCCCGGCCCGGCCCGGGTCAAGGAACTCACCCATTTCGTGCGTCAGGAATGTGGCTTTTGTCACGGTCTGCATCTGACTGGCGGGCTGGGTTCCTCGCTCACCCCCGCCGCCCTGCGCGATAAACCCACCGAACCCCTGGTTGCTGCCACACTGTATGGCATCCCCGGCACCGCCATGCCCGGCTGGGCGCCGTTTCTTTCGGTAGAGGATGCAAACTGGATCGTGATGAATCTGAAAAAAGGCTTCCCGCAATGAGCACATCGGCTAGAGCATTGGCCTCCTGCGCCCTGACAACCCTAAAGCGCGGGGCGGCGATGTGCTGCCTATGCGCCCTGCCGGCTTTGGCTGTAGATCTGATGCCTACCGGCGACCTCGGCCTGGTGGTCGAGCGCGCCAGCGGTTCACTGCTCCAGGTCAACACCAGCCGCCACGCCATCCTGCGCCGCATCGAAGGCCTGGGCGACCTGTCGCATGCCTCGCTGGTCTTTTCCCGTGACGAACGCTTTGCCTTTGTGTTTGGTCGTGATGGTGGATTGACCAAGGTCGACATGCTCACCGGTGCGATCATCAAGCGCGTCATCCAGTCCGGAAACTCCATCGGCGGGGCCATATCACAAGACGGCCGGATCGTTGCCGCCGCCAACTACACCCCGGGCGGGGTCAAGTTTTTTGATGCCGATAGCCTGGAGCTCCTGGCCGAGGTACCGACAGATTCCAAGGTTGTGGGATTGGAAGACAGCACCGATAACCGTTTTGCCTTTAGCCTCTGGGAAAATGCCCGTGGCGAGGGCGAGATCTGGGTGGCCGATCTATCCGAAAACCCGCGTGCGCCCCGCATCACCAAGTTTCCCAACATCGGCAAGCAACCCTACGACGCCCTTATCTCCCCGGATGGCCGCTGGTATGTGGCTGGTCTGTTTGGCGAAAAAGGCGTGGCCGTGCTGGACATGTGGCATCCGGAGCGCGGGGTGAAGCGCGCTCTGCCCGATTACGGGAAGACCGACCCCAAGTTGCCGGTGTACAAGATGCCGCATCTGGAGACCTGGGCCATGGTGGGCAACCTGGCCTTCATCCCTGGCGTGGGCCGGCATGAGGTGGTCATCGTCGATGTATCAACCTGGCAGCAGGTCGGCACCATTCCCGTCGCGGGCCAACCCGTCTTCGTCATCGCCCGCCCGGATGGCCGCCACCTGTGGGTCAACTTTGCCTTCCCCCACTACGACACCGTGCAGGTCATTGATGTCGAGGCACGCCAGATCATAAAGACCCTGCAACCCGGCAAGGCGGTATTGCACATGGAATTCACGCCGCGCGGCGAGCAGGTGTGGCTGTCGGTGCGTGACAGCAACCGTGTCGAGATCTACGACACCCGCACCCAGACAAAACGCACCGAGTTGCCGGCTCAAGCACCCAGCGGCATCTTCTTCACCCCGCGTGCGCATCGCTTTGGTCTATGAGACCGGCCATGACCCCTACGCCACTCAACGACCTTGAATTCGCCCTGCTCAACAACTGGCAGCGCGCTTTTCCGCTCACGACTCGCCCCTATCAAGCGATCGCCGACGCGCTGGGCAGTACGGAGGTCGAGGTCATGGCGGCGTACCAACGCCTGCTGGCCAGCGGCCATATTTCCCGCATCGGTGCGGTATTTCGCCCCCATGTACTGGGCTGGAGCACGCTGGCCGCCGTGAGCGTGCCGGCCGAGCGCGTCGAATGGGCTGCCGCCCGCATCAACACCCACCCCGAGATCAACCACAATTACGAACGCGAACATCACTGGAACCTGTGGTTTGTGGTTGCCGCCACGAACCCCTCGGAGGTGGCGCGGGTACTCGCCGAGATTGGCCGCGAGGTCGGCAGCACCGTGCTCGACCTGCCGATGGTCGAGGACTATCACATTGACCTCGGCTTTGACCTCAACGGTCATCGCGAAAACAATCCCCATCGCGCCAACCACAGCCCAAGCACACAATCCGTTGCCCTGGACGCCTGCGACCGCTCGATCTGCACCGCGCTGGAGCCGGGTCTATCCGTGACACCCCACCCTTACGCGGCGATGGCAGCCTTGTGCCAGGAGACCGAGGCCGACATTCTCGAACGCATCGCCCATTTGCAGGACAGCGGTGTGATCCGCCGCTTTGGTGTCGTCGTCCGCCATCGCGAACTGGGCTACACCGCCAACGCCATGGTGGTGTGGAACATCCCCGATGCGTATGTCACTCAGGCAGGCCATGCGCTTGGGGCGGATGCGGCCGTGACCCTCTGTTACCAACGCCCGCGCCGCCTGCCAGATTGGCCGTACAACCTGTTTTCCATGGTACACGGCCGCGATCGCCAGGCTGTGCTGGCCGAGGTTGCCCGCCTGCGCACGCTGCTGGGGCTGGATGAACTTGATTGCGTTCCCCTGTTCTCACACCGCCGCTTCAAGCAATGCGGTGCCCGTTACGGGGCACGCCATTCCGCCGGCGCGATCCAGATAGCCGCCTGAACACCGTGCTGCAGGAGATTGATCGGCGCATCATCAATCAACTACAGAGCGGCTTCCCGCTCTGTGAGCGCCCTTATGAAAGCGCTGCCAAGGCGCTCAATCTCGACGAGTCTGATCTGATTAACCGGATTGGCCTGCTGCTGGAAAATGGCACCCTTACCCGCTTCGGCCCGCTCTACAACGCCGATCGCATGGGCGGCGCCAATGTGCTGGCCGCCATGACCGTGCCCCTGGAACGCTTCGACGCAGTGGCTGAACAGGTCAACGCCCACCCCGAGATCGCCCACAACTATGCCCGCGATCACGCACTCAATATGTGGTTCGTGGCGGCTGCGCCCACGCCCGAGGCGGTCGAACACACCTTTTGCCGCATCGAGGCAGAAACCGGGTTGACCGTGCACCGTTTTCCCAAAGAGCGCGAATTTTTCGTCGAGCTCAAGCTCACGGCCTGAAGCATGGATGCGCTCGACCCGCTCCTCATCAAGGCCACGCAGGCCGGACTGCCGCTAACCCCCACACCGTACGCCACCCTCGCTGAGCAGATCGGCTGTACCGAGGCCGAGGTCATGGCCCGCCTCACGGCGATGCTGGACGCCGGCATCATCCGCCGCATCGGGGTGGTGCCCAACCACTATCGTCTGGGCTACACCGCCAACGGCATGACAGTGTGGGATGTGGCCGACGACCGGGTGGACGAACTGGGAAACGCCGTCGGCCAGTTGCCCTTCGTATCGCATTGCTACCGCCGTCCGCGTGCCCTTCCCGACTGGCCCTACAACTTGTTCGCCATGGTGCATGGTCACACCCGCGCCGAGGCACTGGCGCAAGCGGACATCATCGCCAATCTGCTTGGCCAGGCCTGCCGCGCCCGCGACATCCTCTACAGCACCCGCATTCTCAAGAAAACCGGGCTGCGGCTGGTAGACTAGCGCCCCCACGACTGACACGCCTCCCATGTTTCGACTGACCCAACTTCTGCAAGAACTGGTCACGCCCAGCGAGGTACGACCGCACCGTGATCTGCCCGGGCCGGTGGTGATCTGGAACCTGATCCGGCGCTGCAACCTGACCTGCAAGCATTGCTATTCGATCTCGGCCGACAAGGATTTTTCCGGTGAATTAAGCACGGCTGAGGCCTGCACCGTTCTGGAAGACCTGCAAGCCTTCAAGGTGCCCGTCCTCATCCTCTCCGGTGGCGAGCCGCTGTTGCGCCCGGATATTTTTGAACTCTCTGCCCGCGCCAAGGCCATGGGTTTTTATGTCGGTCTGTCCACCAACGGCACCCTGATCGACGCCGCGCTGGCCGACAAGATTGCCAGCATTGGCTATGACTATGTCGGCATCAGCCTCGATGGTCTGGCCGAGACCCACGATCGTTTCCGCCGCAAGGCCGGTGCCTTTGTCGCCAGTCTCGAGGCCCTGCGCCTGTGCCGCGACCGCGGCATGAAGGTGGGCATGCGCTTCACCCTCACCCAGGAAAACGCCCACGATCTGCCGGGACTACTTGACCTGATGGCCATCGAGGGCATCGACAAGTTTTACCTCTCGCACCTCAACTACGCCGGGCGCGGCAACAAGAACCGTAAAACCGATGCCCATTTCCAGACCACGCGGCAGGCGATGGACTTGTTGATTGAACGCTGCTGGGCGGGTATTCAAGCCGGGCAGGCGGCCGAATTCGTGACCGGCAACAACGATGCCGATGGCGTGTATCTACTGCGCTGGGTCGAGCAGAATCATCCGGAAAAGGCCGAACACATCCGCCAGAAACTGATGCAATGGGGCGGTAACGCCTCCGGGGTCAACATCGCCAACATTGACAACCTGGGTGTCGTGCATCCGGACACGATGTGGTGGAACTATCCGCTGGGCAATGTGCGCGAGCGGCCTTTCTCGCACATCTGGCAAGACACGAGCGACCCAGTCATGGCCGGCCTCAAGCAACGCCCGCGCCGGGTTGAGGGCCGCTGCGCCACCTGCACCCACTTCGCGATTTGCGGGGGCAATACCCGGGTACGCGCCTGGCAAACCAGCGGCAATCTGTGGGCCGAAGATCCCGGCTGTTATCTCGACGATTCTGAAATTGGACGCTTACCATGAACCGCACGCTCATCCTTCTCGCCCTCCTTGCCTCCCCCGTCTTTGCGGCGGCCCCTGACGGCGCCGATTTGTACAACAAATACTGCCAGTCCTGTCACGGTGCCGATCGCCTGGGCGGCATGGGCCCGGCCCTCCTGCCGGAATCGCTGGTGCGCCTGAAAAGACCGGCCGCGGTGAAGGCCATTACCGAGGGTCTGCCGGCGACGCAAATGCCCGGCTATGCCGAGGTCATGAACAAGGACGAAATCGCCGCGTTGGCGGCCTGGATCTACACCCCACCCACCACGCCGCCGAAGTGGGAGATGGCCGATATGAAGGCCTCGCAGATCATCCATAAAGAGGCCCAGAATCTGCCGGCAAAACCCGTGTTCAAGGCCGATCCGACCAACATTACGCTGGTGGTGGAACATGGCGATCACTCGATGACCGTGCTCGACGGCGATGTCATGGAGCCGATCCATCGCTTCCAGACCCGTTACGCCCTGCACGGTGGGCCAAAATTCACTCAGGACGGCCGCTTTGTGTTCTGGGCCACGCGTGATGGCTGGATCACCAAGTTCGACCTGTGGAACCTGAAGGTCGTGGCCGAGATCCGGGCCGGGCTCAACACCCGTAATGTCGCCGTCTCCAGCGACGGCAAGCAGGTGCTGGTGGCCAATTACCTGCCGCACAACCTGGTGCGCCTCTCCACCGACGACCTGTCTCCGCAACAAATCATTCCGGTGCTTGGGCACAACGGCAAAACCTCGCGCGTCTCCTCGGTCTATGATGCCCGTCCGCGCCAGAGTTTTGTGGCCGCGTTGAAAGACATCCCGGAGGTCTGGGAGATTCCCTATGCGGGTCCTAACGCCTTCCAGCCGCGCAAGGTCGTGCTCAAGGATTACCTCGACGATTTCTATTTCGACCAGACCTATCGTTACCTGCTGGGGGCCTCGCGCAGCAGTCCCAAAGGTCAGGTGGTTGATCTCGACACCGGCACCAAGACCGCTGAACTGGATCTGCCCGGCATGCCGCATGTGGGTTCTGGCATCACCTTCGATTACCAGGGCCGCCGGGTGATGGCTTCGCCCAATCTCCAGGATGGCGAGGTCACCGTCATTGGGCTTGATGATTTCAAGACCATCAAACACATCAAAACGCTAGGCCCGGGCTTCTTCCTGCGCAGCCACGAGAACACGCCCTATGCCTGGGCCGATGTCTTCTCCGGCCCGGAAAAGGACGCCATGCATGTCATCGACAAGCGCACCCTGGAGATCGTCTCCACCCTGCGCCCGGTGCCCGGAAAGACCTCGACCCATGTCGAGTACGACCGCTATGGCAAATACGCTTTGGTCTCGATCTGGGAACACGACGGTGCGTTGATCGTCTATGACGCGCAATCGCTAAAGGAGATCAAGCGTCTGCCGATGAAGCGCCCGGTCGGCAAATACAATGTGTGGAACAAAACCCGCCTATCGGAGGGAACCAGCCACTAAAGCCAGGACAAACCCTGGCCTGGATTTACCCGGGCTTGCCATCCACGCGTGGCCGCCAGGTCATGGGGGCATATTTGCTGGCCCACAAGGCGAAGGCAACAAGCCACAGGCCGCCGGAGAGGGTCACGAATCCCCGCGGGAACGCCGGAATCAATTCCGGCAACATGCGCAGTAGCGCTGCCGCCTGGACCAGCCAGAACAGCCACCAGGTCGCCGGGTCGCACTCCAGTTTGCGGCCTGAATGACCCAGGCTGACACGCGAGGCCATGCCGATCAGCATGGCACCGAAGAAACCCATGCCGAGCGCGTGCAGGGGGGCGCGGCCGGCATTCCACGGCCAATCCAGCCACAGCGCCAGGCTGGATACGGCATACAACACAAAGGCCACCGCGGCCCAGACAAAGGCCAGGTGCAGCATGGCCAGCAAGCGCACGGACAGACTGCGAGCGATGCCCCAGCGACTGATAAACCAGAGGGTCAGTGCGGCGAGTGGCAGGTCTGCCATCCAGGTCCACTGCGGCAACCCCGCTATTTCCAGCCCCGCATGGGCCAGGCACGCGACCAGCATGATCCACAACGGGGTATAGGGGCGCACGAGGACATAGTTGCTCAGCACACGGCTGGTGAACCATGGCACCATGCGGTGGCAAACCCCCAAAAAGAGCGGCGTCAGAAACAGCCACATCCCAATGCTCAACGCGGCGGCCAGCAGGTCCGCCGAATCGCTAGCCACCCCGAGCAGAAACAGCCCATCGCCCACAGCACCCAGCGCGGTTGCCCACCAGGTCAGCCAGGGCTGGCGTTTGTCCTGCGGTTTGGCGTGTATCAGGGTGCGTGCCAGCGCGATCATCGCCCAGACCCAGCCGGCCACATGAAGGACAAGGCCGGACAGGATCAGGACGGGCGACCCCAACCCCAGATAAAGCACCGAGGCCCCCAGCCCCATCAATCCCGCCGATCCGATATAGGCCGTCCGCCCCACCGGAGAACCGCTGACCCAGTTCGGGAGCGCGGTAAACAAAAAGCCCAGGACAAAGAAGGGCAAAAGCCCGTACAACATCAACCAGCCATGCGCCGCGCCAGCCGGCAAGGCGGTCTGTACCTGCCCCCCCAGAATGCCCAACCAGACGGCTATCGTCAAAATGCTCTGGATGGCCCCGAGTAAAAACAAGGGACGATGCGGAGCGGCGAGCAGGGGCCAGGAGCGCGGGGGTTGAGTGTGTGTCATGGCGGCAATGTACTGAAAGAATGATCGCCTCACATTGACCTGACTCAATCCCCAGAGGCTCAGTCCCTGGCTGACTTGCCCAATATCAAGACACGCTCTTTCGGCCCGTTTTTTATCGCGCTTCAATCGCCTCTTGCATGAGGAGGCTCAAATGACATCCAGTGACACCATCATCACGGTTGACGCACGCAATCTGGAGCCGCCAGAGCCTATGGATCGCGCCCTTGCGGCAGCGGGATTGTTACGCGAAGGGCAACATGTGCGCATGCTGCTACATCGCGAGCCGTTCCCGCTCTACTCGATTCTGGACGCCATGGGATTCAGCTACCGCACTCAACTCACCGCCGAGGGCGATTTTGTGATCCTGTTCGCCCACGCCGCTGAAGATCTACCGCTCTGAATCAGGCCACTCTGAATCAGGCTAATACACCCTGCCGGGTACCACGGCAAGCCAACTCCGCCTCGATCGCATTGAGGGCTGGCCAACGATGCACCACCCAGTCCGGCGCCAGAAGAAGATCCGCCGGGGCCGTGCCGGTCACCCGGTGAAAACAGACCGGCCAAGGGGTCCGTTCAATCAGATCGGCCACCGCACGAACATAGTCTGTCTGATTAAGCGGGGTATATTCACCGCGCTGCCACTGATTCGCCAGACGGGTATGACGCACGACATGCAGGGGATGCAGCTTGATCCCGTCCACACCCGTCTCCAACACCCGTTCCAGACTCTTCCGGTAGTGTGATTCATCCTCGCCCGGCAGGCCCAGAATCAAGTGACAACAGACCGGCAGATCACGCGATCTTGCCGCCCGGGTGGCCGTAATGTACTCGGCCATGCCATGCCCCCGGTTGACCCGCTCCAGCGTCTCGTCGAAGGCCGATTGCAGGCCGAGTTCAAGCCACACCTCATGACCCGCGGCACGATAATCAGCCAACAGGTCGAGGACCGCCTCGGGCACGCAATCCGGCCGGGTCCCGACGGATAGGCCGATCACTCCGGGCAGGGCCAAGGCCGCATCGTAAAGCTGACGCAAGGTCTCGACATCGGCATAGGTGTTGGTATAGGCCTGGAAATAGGCCAAATATTTTTGGGCGCCGGTGCCTTGGCCAATGACCTTTTTGGCCTGCGCCACCTGGGCCTCCAGCGTGACTGGCAGGCGGGCGCGGCGAATCCGCCCTCCCGCGTCAGGAAGGATCGGCGTGATGCCTGTACTGCCACAGGCGGCGGCAGGATCCGCAGGATTGAAAGACTGGTTGTTGCAGAAGGTGCAGCCTCCAATTCCCTTGCTGCCGTCACGATTGGGGCAGGTAAAGCCCGCGTCGATGGCAATCTTGTGCACCCGCTCGCCATGGCGCGCCAGCAGATCCTGACCAAAGGTGTGTACGCGATCACTCAGCGCCATCCGGGTTCCCCGAGCCCTGCAACCAATCGTTCAATCCCCAATAAGCCAGGCCCGCAACAAACCAAAGCAGGGCCAGCAGACCCGCCATCGCGCCACAGCGATAGCCCAACAGCGGCAGCAGCGCCGAGGTCATGTAAAACAGGGCGCGCACCCCGTTGTAACGGCCGATGGCCGCCCGGGCCTTTTCATGCCAATCGCTCTGTCGGCCGGGGCGCACCCAGACCGGAATCAACTGGCTCGCGGCCCCGCTCACGAGCGGAAACATAAAACCGGCCAGAAAGATGTCCAGACTGGCTATCCCAGGCAGCAGCACGCCCACCAGCGCCAGGGTCAGCCCGAGTGTCGCGGCCGCCAGTACCGGCGCGGCCCCGTGCCAGGCAAAGATCTGCCGGGCGTTCGTCCGCAGCCAGACCCCGGCCATTCGGGCCAGGGGCCACAGCCAGAACAACACGCCCGGAACCGTTATCCAGATCACCTCTAGCGTCCGTCCAAGGGCCAGCAGCACAGCCCCGGTAAAGGCCCATGCCAGATCGTTCCGCAGGCGTTGACTGACCCCGGCATCAACGCGTCCTGTTGCGGTCGGGAACAAGACCTGCAAGGTCCCGACCGCGGTCAGACCGATAAAACCGTACAGGTTGATGTGCAGATGGAATTGCCGCAACGACCCCTGCCATGGGGGAAAAAGAGGGATCAGGGCGGCGGCAGTCATCCCCAACAACAAGCAGGCCAAGGCCGCCACATACCAGGCCAGGCCCGGGTGTGCTCCGCCCAAGGCATTGCGGGATCGCTGGCGCATCCAGACCAACATCCAAACGGCCGCCAGAAAGACCAGGGCCGCCAAGGGCACAATCCAGCCCCAAGCCAAGGCCCCTGAAAACACCAGCAGTAACACGCCACCGACCAGGACCAGTGCGAGCGGTAACCGACTCAAGCGGGCCTCTGCCGCTCGGCTACGCGTCAGAACCGGAACAAAATGCTGCATGGCGGCCATGATCAAGGGCAGAGCCGCCATGGCCAACACCCCGTGCGCCCAGAAAACCGGGGCCTGCCAAGGCAACGGCGCAAGGGTCGTCGCCACCAGCAAGGTCAGCAACGAAAAAACCAGCAGGACAATCAACATGGGTGGGCGAGCAAAGGATAGGGGGCAAGGCCCATCAGAAAGGATTCAATGAACATGGAAACCAACAGGGTCCAGCCTGCTCCCAGGATGTCAGGAAGTGCTACGCTAGTGCCAGCGTCCTGAATCAGCATTGATACTGATCAAAGTGGCGGCATTGCGGACTGAAATCGTCGCTGGCCCTAAGCGTGGCGAAATATTATCATGCAGTCCTTGCATCGCCTGAGGATGGCTTGGCCATAAAGGGTTTGACGCCTCCTCGAGAAATGGAACGAGCTAATGAAATGCGTGGATGATTTCCGCCTGCGGTTAGGCAACCAGGAACTGGTGCCGATCATGATTGGCGGCATGGGTGTCGATATTTCCTCAACCGAACTCGCTCTGGAGGCCGCGCGTCTGGGCGGCATTGGCCATATCTCCGACGCCATGGTGCCGACCGTCTCGGATCGGCACATCAAGACCCGCTACACCAAGGACAAGCTCAAACACTACAAGTTCAATGTCGAGAGCAGCGATAAATCCGTAGTCCAGTTCGACCTTGGCATGCTGACCGAGGCAACCCGCTGGCATGTTGACCGTACCATGACCGCCAAGCGCGGCGACGGCATGGTGTTCATCAACTGCATGGAAAAACTGTCCATGAATGCCCCCAGAGAGACGCTCAAGACCCGTCTCGTCGCGGCCCTCGATGCCGGAATTGATGGCATCACCCTCGCCGCCGGTCTGCATCTGGGCTCCTTCGCCATGATCGAGGATCACCCCCGTTTTCGTGACGCCAAGCTGGGCATCATCGTCTCCAGCCTGCGGGCCCTGCAACTCTTCCTGAAAAAATCCGCGCGCTCCGGTCGTCTGCCGGACTATGTGGTCGTCGAGGGTCCGCTGGCCGGCGGACACCTCGGTTTTGGCATGGACTGGGCGCAATACGACCTGGCCACCATCATCGCCGAGATCCGTGCCTGGATGGCCACCGAGCACATGGACATCCCGCTGATTGCCGCTGGCGGCATCTTCACCGGCAGCGATGCCACCCACTTCCTGGAGACCGGCAGCGCCGCCGTTCAGGTCGCCACCCGTTTTACCGTCAGCAGCGAGTGTGGCCTGCCCGACGATGTCAAACAGGAATACTTCAAGACCAGCGAAGCGAACATCGAGGTCAACCAGATCTCGCCCACCGGCTACCCGATGCGCATGCTCAAAAACAGTCCCGGCATCGCCTCCGGCATCCGTCCCAACTGCGAGGCCTATGGATATGTGCTCGACAGCAACGGACGCTGTGCCTACATCGACGCCTATTTCCGCGAACTGGAGGCCCATCCGGGCGAAAAGTTCTCGGTGCCGGACAAGACCTGCCTGTGCACGCACATGCGCAACTTTGACATCTGGACCTGTGGTCAAACCACCTGGCGCCTCAAAGACACCAGCGTGAAGAATAGCGACGGCGACTATCAACTGCTGAGCGCCGAACATATCTTCAACGATTATCGCTACAGTCGCGACGGGAAGATTGCCCTGCCCACGGCTGTCGATCCGACCTGATATCCCAACCCATAATCCCAACCCATAGCGTCGCCTCAATCGACCTGTTCTGCCGCGTCATCGACAACTTCGGTGACGCCGGTGTGGCCTTGCGGCTCGCTCGGCGCCTGGCCAGTCTGGGCCAAAGCGTGCGCCTCTGGATGGACCAGATCCCGTGCCTGGGACAACCGGAGGATGCCCAGCACTTTGCCATCCTCCGCTGGCCCGATCCTTTTCCGGCCGTCACCCCGGCCCGCCGTGTCATCGCCCTGTTCGGGGCCCGCCTGCCCGAGCCCTACCTCGAAGCCATGGCCCGCCAGCCTGTTGCACCGGTCTGGATCAATCTTGAATACCTGACCGCCGAGGCCTGGGCGACCGGCTGTCACGGTCTAGGCTCGCCCCACCCCCGTCTGCCGCTCACCGAACACTTCTTCTTCCCCGGCATCACACCGGGAACCGGCGGGGTGGTGATTGAACCCGAGTCAGGTCGGGACTGGGCGCACTTTGATCGCGCCGCCTTCCTCGCTCAGAGAGGCGTCCCCGAGGATGGCAAGCGGCTGCTGAGCCTGTTCAGTTATGACAGCGCCTCGTTGGCGAGCCTGATCGACACCTGCCGCGAAGACCGGGCTCCGGGCTGGCGCATCCTGACCTTTGCCACCCCGGCCCTGCCGCGTCTTTCCTGCGCCATCGACCGCCCTCCGGGTAGCGCCCCCCTCGCACCGGGTGAGACCATCCGACTCGGCTCGCTCGAACTCTGCGTCCTGCCCTGGCTGACCCAGAACGACTATGATCGTCTGCTCTGGAGTTGCGATTTCAATATCGTGCGCGGAGAAGATTCCTTCGTGCGTGCCCAGCTCGCCGGCAAACCCCTGCTCTGGCAACCCTATGTGCAGGCCGAGGCGGCCCATCTCGCCAAACTGGATGCCTTTCTGGATCACTATACGAACGGCTTGCCGGAGACCCTGGCCCAGACCGTTCGCACGCTGCATCACCGCTTCAGCGGCGGTGAGGCCTTGAGCCTACCGACGGCGGAACAAAGCCAGGCGCTCACCGCCCATGCCCTGCACTGGCGCGAGACCCTTCTCGCCCGGGGTGACCTGGCCGAGCACTTGCTCAAGATCGAATAAACACCCCTGGTTGTCTTAACCCAGAGCCGCCTCGATCAGCGCCGCCAACTGGCGCTTGTGCTCTACGGCGTAACCTGTCGCCGGGGAGGCCGAGTGCGGCCGCCCGGCATAGCGCCAGGTCAGGCCAAAACGCAGGAACTGACGCAGAACATACGGCCATGCCCCCTGGTTTTTGGGTTCATCCTGCGCCCAAACGATCTCCACCCCCTCGGGGTAGCGTTCGAGGGCCGAGAGAAATTCCTCATCCGGGAAGGGGTAGAACTGTTCAACCCGCAGCAACGCGATCTCCGACTCGAGGCCCCGCTCCCGACGCGCCGCAGCGAGATCGAAATAGACCCGACCGCTGCAAAGAACCAGACGCCGCACCCGGCCCGGATC
>VGVU01000009.1 GCA_016873905.1 Betaproteobacteria bacterium
GGCAGCGTCCGGCTGTAGGCCCACAGGGTCTTGCCCTCCTTGGCATCCAGCTTGTAGACCCGGCCATCGCTGCTACGCGCATAAACGGCACCGGAGCGAACCAGGGGCCGGGCCAGGATCTCGCCGGACAACGATGCCGTCCAGGCCGTCGAACCATCGCTGGCCCGCAAGGCCAGGATCTGGCCCTTCGGTGTTCCCACCACCACCAGGCCCTCGCCCACCGCAACGCCTGCCGACAATCGCTGTCCCAGACTTACGCGCCACCGCGACTGGCCACTGGCCAGATCCAGCCCCGCCACCTGACCGTCTGCCGCCGCAACATACACCGCCGCCGCATCACTCTCCGGCGCAAAGACATAGACGCCCGCCGTACCGATCTGTGCCTCCCATGCCCGCTTCACGCTCAAGGTCGCCTTGAAATCGACCAGATCGGTCGGACGCACCTTGGCCTTGTCGCCCATACCCACCCAGCCGCTCACCGTGTCCAGCGTCCCGCAACCCGTCAGCAGAGTAGCCAGAAGCGCAACCGCCAGCCCGCTCCGAGAGCCCTTGGCGATCCCCATCATGACCCTTCTCCAAGGGCATCCAGCTTCATCTCCAGCAAGGCATAGAGCGGGTCGGTCTTATCGACCTTTTCCATCGCCGCCAGGGCCTCTTTCCAGGCCAGACGCGCCTCGGGCAAGCGCTTCAGCGCCACCAGCACATCACCGCGCAACTGGCCGAAGAGCCCCGCATAGGCCTGCGCTGGCGTGGACCCAAGCAGGTCCAAGGCGCCTTGGGCATCACCGCTGTGGAACTTGAGGCTGGCCAAGCGCAACCGGGCGAGATCCTGCATCACCCCGCCGCGCGCATGATCGAGGGCAAACTGGAGCTGGGCCAGCGCACTCTTCGTATCATGGCCTTCAAGATTGACCTGAGCGGCCATCCAGGCCGCCGGAGTGGCATAACCCGAGCCCGCATACTGATCCATGATCTGGGCCGTGGCCTGCTTGACCGCTGCCGGATTGTTGGCCGCCCGCGCCGCCACGGCCTGCTCGAACAGCACGGCCGATTCGCGTGCCTGCTTGTCCTGCCACCAATGCCAGGCGCGCACCCCGCCGACAGTCAGAACAAAAACAATCACCGCCGCAATCACCCACTTGCCATACCGCGCCCACCAGGCCTTGAATTCCGCGATCTGTTCTTGTTCTTCGAGGTCATAGGTTGCCATTTGTCACTCCTTGTTTGATCAGTTCCACCGCAGCCTGCAGCGGCACCCGTTGTTGTTGTGTATCACCCCACGCCGCGCCGCGCAAAGCCTTCAGGCTCACCTCGCCGGCCGCCACCTCATCATCGCCGAGAATGATGGCATAACGCGCCGCACTCGCATCGGCCTTTTTCATCTGCGACTTGAAACTGCCACCACCCGCATGCAAGACCACCGACAGACCGCCATCCCGCAAGGTCTCGGCTACGGTCTGCGCCCTGCGCGCCGCCGCATCGCCGACATTCACCAGATAGGCATCGGGGCCCTCGGCACTACCCGCCTGCCCGAGTTCAGCCATCAACGCTAGCAGCCGTTCGATGCCCATGGCAAAGCCACAGGCCGGCGCCGACTTGCCGCCCAGTTGTTCGATCAGGCCGTCAAATCGGCCTCCGGCGCAGACCGTACCTTGCGCGCCGAGGCGGTCGGTCACCCACTCGAATACGGTGTAATTGTAATAATCAAGGCCACGAACCAGGCGCGGATTGATGCGATAGGCGATGCCCGCCGCATCCAGACCCGCGCAAACGGCGTCGAAATGCGCCCGCGCGGCGGCGTCCAGTTCGTCGATCAGACGCGGCGCCGCTTCGACCAACGCGCGCAGTGCCGGATTCTTGGTATCCAGAATCCGCAGTGGATTGCTGTAGAGACGGCGTTTGGCATCCTCGTCCAGAATCTCTTGGTGCGCCTCCAAATAGGAAATCAGCTTGGCGCGATGCCGGGCGCGTGATTCGACACCGCCCAGGCTGTTAATCTCCAGCGTCACGGCCTCCCCGATACCGAGCAGACGCCACAGCCGCGCCGTCATCAGCAGATGTTCGATGTCCGTATCCGGACCGGCAAAACCCAGCGCCTCGACCCCGATCTGATGGAATTGGCGATAGCGCCCCTTTTGCGGTCGCTCGTGACGAAACATCGGGCCTTGATACCAGAGCCGCTTGCCGCCGTCGTAAATCAGGTTGTGTTCGATGACCGCCCGCACACACGAGGCCGTCCCTTCCGGGCGCAGGGTCAGCGACTCACCGTTCAACTCATCGACAAAGGTGTACATCTCCTTTTCGACGATGTCGGTCACCTCGCCAATGGCGCGCTTGAATAGCGCCGTCTGTTCCAGGATGGGCGTACGCAGCTCGCGGTAGCCGTAGCTCGCCAGCCAGGCCCGCACCGTCGCCTCAAAGTGCTGCCAAACGCCAATCTCAGCCGGCAGGATATCGTTCATGCCGCGCACAGCGCGGAGGGTTTCATTTGCCATAGGTTCGCTTCACATACTGTTCGACCAACGCCTGGAACGCCTCGGCGATATGCTCGCCCTTGAGGGTCACGGTCTTGACGCCATCCTCGTACACCGGCGCGACCGGGGTTTCGTTGCTGCCCGGCAGCGAGATGCCAATGTTGGCGTGTTTCGATTCGCCCGGGCCGTTGACCACACAGCCCATCACCGCAACGCTCATCGCCTCGACGCCGGGATAGCGCAGTTTCCAAACCGGCATCTGCTCGCGCAGCCAGGTCTGGATTTGCGCGGCCAGCGCCTGAAACACCGTACTGGTGGTGCGTCCGCAGCCCGGACAGGCGGTCACCAGCGGCGTAAAGGCCCGCAAGCCCAGGGTTTGCAGGATCTCCTGGGCCACCTGCACCTCCAAGGTGCGCGGCTCATCAGGGCGCGGGGTCAAGGACACGCGAATGGTGTCGCCAATGCCCTCCTGCAACAGGATGGCGAGCGCAGCGGTAGAGGCAACGATGCCCTTGGAACCGACGCCCGCCTCGGTCAGGCCAAGATGCAGGGCGTAATCACAGCGCCGCGCCAGCTCGCGGTAGGCGCGCACCAGATCCTGCACCCCGGACAATTTGCACGACAGGATGATGCGGTCAGCACCCAAGCCCAGCGCCTCGGCGCGTTGGGCCGATTCCAGCGCCGAGGTCAGCAAGGCCTCCTGCATGATCTCGGCATTCGGCAACGGCTGCGGCCGGGCGTTATTCTCGTCCATCAGGCGCGCGAGCACCTTTTGATCCAGGCTGCCCCAATTGACCCCAATGCGCACCACCTTGGCGTGACGCGCCGCAAATTCGATCATCTGCGCGAACGGGTCGGCGCTGCCATGCCCCACATTACCCGGATTGATGCGCAACTTGGCGAGAACGATGCCGCACTCGGGGACCTCTTTGAGCAGCTTGTGACCATTGAAATGAAAGTCACCGATCAAGGGCACGGAACAGCCACGCGCATCAAGCTGTTCACGAATGGCCGGCACCGCCCGCGCGGCCTCCAGACTATTGACGGTCAGGCGCACCAACTCGGAGCCCGCCCGCCAGAGCTGCTCAACCTGCGCGACCGTGCCGGCCACATCCGCCGTGTCGGTGTTGGTCATCGACTGTACGACCACCGGCGCCCCGCCACCCACGGTGACGGGACCCACCTTGACGGCACGAGTGAGAGGATGCGAACGCATGGAGGACTTATTCCAGGGTCAGCCGTGCGACCTTCTCGCCGATGAACGGTCTCAGATCAACGGCGCGGTTGTTATATTGCAGGCTGACATGGATGGCATTACCCACCACCAGTTTGTACGGGGGCGTGCCTTCAATACGCGTACTCTCGCCCGCCCGCGCAAGGCGACGGACCCGTTGATTCGTCGCATCAGTGACCTCGACCCAGGCATCCGCCGTCGTGGTGAAGACCAACCCGCTCGCCTCCGGTTTACCCGTCACCGCCGCGGTCGCGGGTACTGAAGGCGGAGTCGCAGTCATGCCCTCAGCGGAAGGCGCTGCCGGCGTAGCCGGAGTGACCGCAGGAGGTGCAGAAGCATCAGGGGTTGTCGCCGCCGGCACCGCTTCCGTCGGAGGCTCCGTACGCAGGGGCTCATCGGCACCCTGAGACAACCAGGTATACAAACCAATGACGAGCGAAAAGAAAGCCACCGTAACCACAGGGATCACCACCAGCCAGATGCGCACCCCATTGCCCGCAAAACGAATCCCCGTCGTTGTCGGCGTCAATGGATCGGTCACAGCAACCGGCGACTCCGCCGTAACCAAAAGACTGGCGGGATCCAGATCCAGATGCTGGGCATAGGCCCGAAGAAAACCGCGCAGCGTCGCCCGAGAGGGAAAGCGATCCCAATCCTCGGCCTCCAGGGCCTCGATCTGGCTGCTGCCAAATTTAAGCTGTCCGGCCACTTCAAGCACTGACAATGATTTGGCCGCACGCGCCTCAGCGAGGCGTTTGCCACAGCCCTCGATTATCGTGTCACTCGCCATGCACCCTCCTCATCCGATCACAACGGCTGCTCAAGCCACACTTACACGGCGTTCCACGCGCCGCGAACGATCTTCCACCCGACCAGCCAACTGGCCACAGGCCGCGTCGATATCCTCACCACGGGTCTTGCGCGTCGTGGTGACAATACCCGCCGCCTGCAAAAGCGCCGCAAACTCACGCACCCGCCGGGTCGGCGAGCGCGTGTACGCTGAATTCGGAAATGGATTGAACGGAATCAGATTGAACTTGCACGGCACCTCACGCGTCAACGCGATCAACTCCCGGGCATGCGCATCACTATCGTTGATGCCGTCCAGCATCACATATTCAAAGGTAATGAAATCACGCGGCGCAAATTCAAGATAGCGCTGGCAGGCCGCCATCAATTCCTTAAGCGGATACTTGCGATTGATCGGCACCAATTCGTCGCGCAGCCGATCGTTGGGCGCGTGCAACGACACCGCCAACGCCACCGGACAATCCTGACCCAGACGATCCATCGCCGGCACGATGCCCGAGGTGGAGACCGTCACCCGCCGCCGCGACAGGCCGTAAGCATGGTCATCGAGCATGATGTTGAGCGCCCGCACCGTGTTGTCGTAATTGAGCAGCGGCTCACCCATGCCCATCAGCACCACATTGCTGATTAAGCGTTCATTCTTGGGATCGCGGCCCATCGCCCGGTTCGCCCACCACAACTGACCGATGATCTCGGCCGTGGACAGGTTACGGTTAAAGCCCTGCTGCCCCGTCGAACAAAACCGGCACTCCAGCGCACAACCCACCTGAGTGGAGACGCACAATGTGCCACGCTCGCCATCCGGAATGAAGACCGTCTCAACGCGGTTATTGGGACCCACCTGCAATGCCCACTTGCGCGTACCGTCTGCAGAATCTTGTCCCGCCACCAAAACGGGCGGGGTAATGCACGCCAACTGCTCCAGCTTGGCGCGCAAGGTCTTCGCCAAATCGGTCATCTGCCCGAAATCGTCCGCGCCAAAGTGATGCAACCAGCGCATCACCTGACGGGCGCGGAAGGGCTTCTCGCCAATGGATTCAAACCACGCGATGAGTCCGGGCAGATCGAAATCCAGAAGATTGACGGCAACAGACCGCCCCGAGCCCACCCTGGCTCCCCCTTGGGGGGAAGCCTGCGCAGCAGGCGCGGGGGGCGTTTGCGAAGCCGGGGCCGGAGCAGACATTAACGGGAATAAATCTCGCTCGCCGCGAAGAAATAGGCAATCTCAACCGCAGCGGTTTCCGGCGCATCAGAGCCGTGCACCGCGTTAGCGTCGATGCTGGAAGCAAAGTCAGCGCGAATGGTTCCGGCATCCGCCTTCTTCGGGTCGGTTGCACCCATCAGCTCGCGATTCTTGGCAATTGCGCCCTCGCCTTCCAAAACTTGCAACATCACCGGGCCGGAGATCATGAACTCAACCAGATCGTTGAAGAACGGACGGCCCTTGTGCACCGCATAAAAGCCCTCGGCCTCCCGGCGCGACAGGTGCTTCATCTTGGAAGCGATGATCTTCAGACCGTTGGTCTCAAAGCGGGAATAGATCTTGCCAATGACATCCTTGGCAACGGCGTCGGGTTTAATGATGGAAAAAGTGCGTTCGATAGCCACGTTACTGCTCCTGAAGGATAAAAAAAGACCCGAACCGACACGGTCCGGAAGGCGCAGAATGATAGCAGAAATGGGGACTTACGCGGTTACCCCGTACTACCAGGCTTTGCTAAGTCTTCGACAATTGTCGTTTCCGCGGCGCGCCTGACTCTGTGAGATTTATCTCGCAACCGCTTGCAAAGGGAGCAGGACGAGACACACAGGATAAGAATAGAAACGATGGCACAACAAGAGCTTCTTGGAAGTCACTTGGAAGTCAATCAGATCACCTCGGATTCTCCCATGGAGGCGCCATCAGCTCCCGCACGGCCATGCTGGAAGATTTCGATGCGTTGATTACCGCAGTGCCGCCAGATGCTGGAGCGAACGCCTACCGCCAAGCCATCCTGGACGACAATATCCTCCACAAGGCCACCGCTTCCAACCGCGAGAAAACCTTCAAGTTTCTGCGTCGACTTTACGCGTTTCATGTGGTTTTCAGCTTCTGGCAAAGGCGAATAATGGGGCGATGTCGCGGCGGTCGGCAGCTTGCAATGCGGAGATATACGCCTGCCTCGTTTCGCTGGCATCGACCAGGCTGCCCGTATTCAAGCCACGCTGACCCCAGGTAAAACGAGGCTGGCCGAGACGCTCGACAAGCAGATCGGCCATCAACCGCGCATGGCGACCATTGCCATTGGGGAACGGATGGATCAACACCAGTCGATGATGGAAGCGCACGGCGATTTCGTCGGGCGGATAGCTGGCATGCTCGATCTGGAAATGAGCATCGTCGAACAGTTTCTTGAGTTCGACGCCGATCTGGAGCCAATCGACGCCGATGTTCTTGTCGGACTTGCGAAACTCGCCAGCCCACTTCCAGGTTTCGCCGAACATCTGCCAATGCAACTGGCGAAGGAAACCCTCGTTGAGGATTTCCTTGCGCTGTTTGCGTGCCCAGTTCTCACCCTGCACGATGTTGAGTTGCTCCCACTCGTTCAACTCGCCCTGCGTGGTGATGTGGCCGGGGATCAGGCTGGCCAGTTCATCGCCATCGAGAGGTGTCGCGCCGGGGGGATAGTTGAGCTGGATCGCCATACCTACTTGGCCTCTCGCCACAGTGAGCGCCGCGAACCTTTGAGCAGGTTTTCGGCCAGGGCGCGGGTCTGCGCCTCGACGGTCTCGCGCGAGGTGGATTGCGCTTCCAACGCCATGGTGTGGCTGACGGCGGCCATCTGCTGGCGTGCCAGCGTCAGGGCGCGGCTTTCTAGGGTGTCGGCCAAGGACTGCTTGGGTACCAGGGCATAGTGCAACTCGCAGCCCAGGGCTTCGGCGGCACGGCGCAAGGTGGCCAGGCTGATGGTGTCGTCGGCCTCGGAGGTCTCCAGCCGGGTGACGGTGGAGGTGGTGACGCCCAGCCGGGCGGCGAGGTGGGTCGCGGCCATGCCCAGACCTTCGCGGACAGCCTTGATCCAGCCGGTGGGCGGACGCGGCGGCAAGTCGGCACTGCGCCAACGGGAGAGGTTGGCGTCGAGTTGGCGGAGCTTGAGGTCAGAGAAGTTCGATTTCATGGCTTTGCATCTCGATGCAAGATATAGAGTTTATATATTGCACTAAAGAGCAATGTTTGTAAATATCATATTGCGTCATGGTGCAATATATAGCTGCGCCGAGCAGAACCCCTACGCCCAAACCATGCAACTCGTCGGCGACCGCGATCCGCGTGCCCATGAGTTCTCGGCGCAACTGCGTGGCATGGATGCACTATTGAAGGCGCTGGTAGATTGAACGCAACTGGTGCCCACCCGTGCAACAGAATGGAACCCACCGGAAAGCTCTGGCAGGAAAATCAGGCAAAGTGAATCATCCAAGGGGTCCTTGCTTCCCCATCACCTCACCCACAACAATGTCATAAACCCTGTCGTATAGGCAGGTGTAACTTGGTTTATTCGCGTCAGCCAGAGTGGTGCGCCCAGCTTGCCATGCATTCCTTTGGCGGCTATAAATCGAGCATGAAAATCGAGCAACGGATTAAAACCTGGCTCACCGTATCGGTCTCCGACCTGCATCTGCATTCCGGACACGCCGTTGTGGTTCGCGATCAAGGGGCCATCCGCCACCTCGCAGAATCCGTCAGCCCGGAAGATCTGGCTGAACTGGGCCAGCGTTATCTGGATGCCCGACAACAGGCCCGCCTGGCTACGCAGGGCGATGCCGATACGGCCTTTAGCCTCGACGGCATCCGCCTCCGGGCCAATTTTTACCGCTCCGACACCGGGTCCGGCTGTGCCCTGCGCCGGTTGGCTGAGCAGATCCCGGATCCCCAAGACCTGCACTTACCGGCCGCCGCTCTCGGGGTTATCAACGAAACGCAAGGTCTGGTCCTCGTCACCGGCCCCACCGGATCAGGCAAGACCACCACGCTCGCCGCCTTGCTGGGCGCAATCAATCGCCAGCGCGCCTGCCACATCCTGACCCTCGAAGACCCCATCGAATATCTGCATACCAGCGCCCACAGCCTGGTGACTCAACGGCAGATCGGTCGCGATGCCGCCACCTTTGCCGAGGGTCTGCGTGCAGCCCTGCGTGAGGACCCGGATGTGATTCTGGTCGGTGAGATGCGCGACCCGGAAACCATGCAACTCGCCCTGACAGCGGCCGAAACGGGCCACCTCGTCTTGACCACTCTGCACACATCAGGTGCCGCCAATAGCGTCAACCGCATCATTGATGGCTTCCCTGCCGGTCAGCAAAATCAGGTGCGCGCCCAACTCGCGCAATCGCTACGCATCGTCCTGACTCAGCGCCTGTTCCCACGGGCCGACGGCAACGGCCGCGTCGCGGCCTTTGAGGTGATGACCTGTAATAACGCCATCCGCAACCTGATCCGCGAAGGCAAGACACACCAGATTGAGAGCGTCCTGCAAACGGGGCGCGAGGCGGGAATGCAGACGCTGGAGGTCGGTATCAGCGAACGGATGACGGCGGGCCTGATATCACGCCCAGCGTAAGAAGCCGCGGCTGCGCTTTAGGTACCGTTCACCGATACGAATCTCTGGGTGCGCATCCGGCGCGGACAGGGCCTGTTTTAGCAGGTCATCGAGGCGGGCACGATCAATAAACACCCCCGAGCGCGCCAGCCAGCCACGCAGCAGGTTGCGTGCCCGCGCGGGTGTTAGGGCCATGAGCCGGAGACAAGACAGGCCCCCTTCGGCATCGCAGGCGCCCTCAAAATCCAGCTCGGCAAGCTCGTCCAGGAGCGCGGCGTCCTCGGCCATCTGCTCAGCGGTGCGGGCAAGGATGGCGCCCACCGCCGGAAAACGCGTCGCAAGAGCGGGCACGATGTTCAGGCGCAGGAAGTTGCGGGTATAGGCCGCGTCGGCATTACTGGGATCATCGACCCAGCGCAGCGCGTTGTCCTTGGCATAGCCAAGAATTTCGGCACGCGGCGTATCCAGCAGGGGGCGCCAGAGATCGGGGCCCTGGGTGATGGGTGTCACGGGCCGCATGGCGGCCAGCCCGCGCGTTCCGGCCCCACGGAGAAGGCGGAAAAGGAAGGTCTCGGCCTGATCGTCCCGATGTTGGGCCAACAGAATGGCCGCGGCCGGTTGCGCGGCAAAGACGCGGCGGCGGGCATCACGGGCAGCGGCCTCAATGCCCTTATCGGTCGTGACAACTCTCACCCGTTCGATGGCGAGGGGAACGGCCAGATCGGCGCAAACGGCCGCACAATGCTCGGCCCAGGCATCGGCCTCCGACTGCAGGCCGTGGTGAACATGGAGCGCCGTCAGCTCAAGGCCCAACGGGGCGCGCAGGCCGGCCAGGCAATGCAACAAGACTGTGGAATCCAGCCCGCCGGAAAAACCGACACAGAGTTGCCATGCCCCCTGCGCACCTTGCACCACACGCCGCTCGCGCCGGTCACGCTGCTCGCGCAGGAACGCGGCGACACGAGCCGCGGGCCCGGTGCCTTCCATCAGGCCCGACGCGATTCCTTGAACTTGCCGTAGCTCATCAGTCGCTCGTAACGACGGTTGAGCAGTTGCGGCAGGGAGGATTCACCGACCAGTGACAAGGCCCCGCGCAGGGATTGGCGCAAGTTTTCCATGGCCATATCCAGATCGCGATGCGCGCCGCCCAAGGGCTCGGGAACCACCTGATCCACCAGGCCGAGGGGTTTTAGTTTGGCCGCCGTAATGCTCAGTGCCTCAGCCGCCATCGAGGCCTTGCCCGCATCCTTCCACAGGATCGAGGCACAGCCCTCCGGCGAAATGACCGAATAGGTTGCGTATTGCAACATCTGCACCACATCGCCGACCCCGATTGCCAGCGCCCCACCAGACCCCCCCTCACCCACCACCGTGCAGATAATGGGGGTCTTCAATTCAGCCATGACATAGAGGTTGCGGGCGATCGCCTCAGACTGGCCGCGCTCCTCGGCATCAATACCGGGATAGGCACCGGGCGTGTCGATAAAGGTCAGCACAGGGACCTGAAATTTTTCCGCCAAACGCATCAGGCGCAGGGCCTTGCGATAACCCTCCGGGCGCGGCATGCCAAAATTACGGTATTGACGCTCCTTGGTATCGCGTCCCTTCTGATGCCCGATGACCATCACGGGTGCGCCCTCAAAACGGGCCATGCCCCCGACAATCGCCGGGTCATCGGCATAGGCGCGATCACCATGCAACTCCTCGAACTCGGTAAACAGGGCCGCAATAATGTCCAGCGTGTACGGTCGTTGCGGATGGCGTGCCACCTGCGAGATCTGCCAGGCATTGAGTTTGCTGTAGATCGATTTGGATAAAGCGGCGCTCTTCTTGCGCAACTGGGTAACCTCACCCGAGACATCGACTCCACTCTCCGTCATCTCGGTCAGCGATTCAATCTTCGCTTCCAGTTCGGCAATCGGCTGTTCAAAATCCAGATAGGTCGTTTTCATGATAGGCCTCTAGTCCCCATTCATTCCCTGTTAATTAGTGATCGTCGTGATGGCCTTCGGGTCCGTGGACATGGCCGTGCGCGATCTCTTCCGGAAGCGCTGCCCGCACATCCATAACGCGACAGGTCAAATGCAGGCGTTGCCCGGCCAAGGGATGGTTACCGTCTACCACCACCTTGCCATCGGCGATATCGGTCACCGTAAAGATGCTGAGATGTTCGCCATCACCGGTATGCCCCTCAAACTGCTGACCAATCTCGATCTCGGCCGGGAATTCACTCAAGGCCTCGACCCGCAGCAGGTTGGCGTCAAAATCGCCAAAGGCATCATCAGGTTCGAGAACCACATCCAGCTCGGTCCCGATCCCCTTGCCTTCCAGCATTTCCTCCACCTTGGGGAAGATGCCGTCGTAACCGCCGTGCAGATACTCCGCCGGCGTATCGACTTCTGCCTCCTCCAGCAACTCATCGTCCATCGTCGCCAGACGATAAGACAGGGAAACCACCGTATTTTGCGTAATCAGCATCACAACCCCTTAACCCATTCCAATAGCTCTTCTGCGTGACCCTTGGCCGTCACTCCATAGACGGCATAGCGAATCACCCCCGCCTTGTCGATCACAAAGGTGGACCGTTGTACCGATTCCCGCATGACCCCGTCCACCTCCCGGTTCTGGAGCACATCATAGAGTCGGCAGACCTGGCTCTCACGATCGGCCAAGAGCCGCACAGTGATGCCGTACTTGTCACGGAATTCGCTGTGGCGGATGCAATCATCGCGGGACACACCCAGCACCGTACAGCCCGCCTTGGCAAAATCCTCCTCCCGATCACTGAACTCGATCGCCTCAGTCGTGCAACCGGGCGTATTATCCCGCACATAGAAATACAGGATGACAAGGGATTGATCTCGATAATCACCCAGACGCACCATGCGCATATCGGCATCCGGCAATTCGAATTCTGGTGCGTGTTCGCCCACTTTCAACATTTGGCTTTCTCCAACCGTGAATCGTTCCATTCCCTGCGACGGGATTCATCCTTCTTACTGGCGCGCATTATAGGACTCAACCCATGTCCAAGACACAAACTTCCACCCTTGAGTTGCCTCCCCTGAAAACCCTGCTGGGTGGCATCACGCCCCGCACCTTCTTCCGCGACTACTGGCAGAAACAGCCCTTGCTGGTCAAAAACGCCTTGCCGGGCGTAGAAAAACTGATCTCGCCCGAGCGCCTGCGCGCCTTTGCCGACCATGAAGACGGCGAAAGCCGTCTGGTACAACGCCGGCGCGGCCGCTGGTCGCTGGATTTCGGCCCCTTCTCAGCGGACGACCTGGCCGCCTTGCCCAACAAGGATTGGGCCTTGCTGGTGCAAGGTGTCAATCTTCTGGCGCCCGAGGCCGACCGCCTTCTGAACCATTTCAATTTTGTGCCCTATGCGCGACTCGACGACCTGATGATCAGCCTCGCGCCCCCTGGCGGCGGTGTCGGCCCACATTTTGACCCCTACGATGTCTTCCTCATTCAGGGCCTCGGCCGGCGCCGCTGGGAGATCAGCACGCAACAAGACCGCCGCCTGATTCCCAACGCCCCCCTGCGCATCCTGGCCGACTTCCAGCCCGAGCAATCCTGGGAGGTAGAGCCTGGCGACATGCTCTACCTGCCGCCACACTGCGCCCATAACGGCGTAGCCCTGAGCGAATGCATGACCTTGTCGGTCGGTTTCCGTTCACCCAGCGACCAGGAAATGACGGTTCAGTTTCTCAATCACCTCATCGACACCGTCGATGCGCCTGGCCATTACAACGACCCCAATCTGACCCCAACTCGCCATCCGGGCCAGATCCCGGAGGCCATGCTGAATGACATCGCGCAGCGGATTACCAAAATCCTGAAGAACGCCGACCGAGACCTCAAGTCCTCGATCGCCCGTTATCTCAGCGAACCCAAACCCAACATCTTCTTCAACCCGCCGGAACGCAAACCCTCGCTCATCACTTTCATGCAAAAAGCGGCGCGACAGGGCATCCGTCTTCACCCCGGAAGCCGCCTGCTCTGGCACAAAAAAGCCTTGTTTATCAATGGCGAACAGATCCGCCCCACGCACGCCGAATACCCCACGCTGGTCGCCCTGGCCGATCAGCGCTCACTCGCCGGTGACGCCATTCCCGGAACCGCCATGACCCGCTTGCACGAATGGTTCTGCGCGGGATGGCTGGATTACCCGTCCTGATGCTCCGGGGTCCGTTGGCACCCGTTTCCATCCCACCTTGTTTTCCCGGAAAAAAAAACGGTGAAATGCATGAAGACACTTGCAAAGGCGAGAGAAAGCACTAGAATCTCGCCCGTCAAGGTCAGTGCGAACTGATCGGACTTTACTTTCAACACTCCATACGAAGGAATACTCATGAAGATCTCTGCTCTGTTCGCCGCTCTCCTGCTGGCCCTGTCTCTGACCGCTTGCGGCAAGAAGGAAGAAGTTGCTGCTCCGGTTGCTGCTCCGGCTGACGCTGCTGCTCCGGCTGCTGCTCCGGCTGCTGACGCTGCTGCTCCGGCTGCTGCTCCGGCTGCTGCTCCGGCCGCTGCTCCGGCTGCTGCTCCGGCTGCCAAGTAATATTGGCGCACAGCAATAAAAAACCGGCCTTCGGGCCGGTTTTTTTCGTCTCTATCTCCGCAAGATAACGGAAGGCGCAGACGCGCACGGCACGCAACTAGGCCGGCAGGTGTTCCTCGATAAACTGACGCACAAAGGCCTCTGGCTTGGCACTGTGGAACCGCGCCACCTCAACGCCGTTAACAAACATCAACACCGTCGGAAAACCACGGCAGCCATAACGGCCCGCCAGCTTCATGTTCTCGTCCTCATCGGTCTCCACCTTGGCCAGACGCACCCGACCCTCATAGCTCGGAATCACCCGTTGCAAGATCGGCGACAAGGCATGGCAAGGACCACACCATTCGGCCCAGAAATCAACCAGCACAGCATGCTGATGCGAGGCCTCAATCACATCACGCTCGAAATGCGTGAGGTCGGTATCGAAGATCAACGCATCCGTCACAAGGCGCGTATGGGCGTGATCATGATGTTGCAAGGACATTAGAGTGTCCCCCGGGCCGCGCGCTTGCGCTCGTGCTCGTCCAGATGGCGCTTGCGGATGCGGATGGTCTTGGGCGTGATCTCAACCAGCTCATCATCGGCGATGAATTCGATCGCGGACTCCAGCGTCAGGGCGATAGGCGGCACCAGGCGAACGGCCTCATCGGTGCCGGAGGCGCGCACATTGGTGAGTTGCTTGCCCTTGACCGGGTTGACGATCAAATCGTTCTCGCGCGAGTGGATGCCAATGACCATGCCTTCGTACAGCTTGTCGCCAGGATTAACAAACATGCGGCCGCGATCTTGCAGCTTCCACAAGGCATACGCCACGGCCTCGCCGTTCTCTTGCGAGATCAGCACGCCGTTGCGGCGCTCGGCCACGCCCCCTTCACGCACCGGGGCGTATTCGTCGAATACATGGCTCATCAGACCGGTACCGCGCGTCATGTTCATGAACTCGCCCTGGAAACCGATCAGGCCCCGGGCCGGGATGTGGTATTCGATGCGCACGCGACCACGGCCGTCCGGCACCATGTCCACCAGATCACCGCGACGCAGGCCGAGGCTTTCCATCACCCCGCCCTGATGGCCCTCTTCGACATCGACAGAGAGCTGTTCAAACGGCTCATATTCTTCGCCATTAACGATTTTCTTGACCACGCGCGGACGGCCCACGGCCATCTCAAAGCCTTCGCGGCGCATGTTTTCGATCAAGATGGAGAGGTGTAATTCACCGCGACCCGAGACATCAAACACATCGGATTCCGCCGTGTCATGGACGCGCAGCGCCATATTGGTCAAGAGTTCCTTGTGCAGTCGATCGCGAATCTGGCGGCTGGTGACAAACTTGCCCTCGGTACCGGCGAGCGGGCTGGAGTTGACCATAAACTGCATCGAGAGGGTCGGTTCGTCAATCTTCAGCAGCGGCAGGATCTGCGGCTGTTCAAGATCGGTAATGGTCGCGCCCAGCACCAGGTCTTCAATGCCCGTGATCTGCACGATGTCACCCGCGACGCCTTCATCGAGCTCGACCTTGCTCAAGCCCTGATAACCAAATACCTGACCCACCTTGGCCTTGATCGGCGTGCGCTCGTGTTCGCGCATCTCTTCTTCGGTACCAAAGCCCACCAACACCTGCTGGCCGGTCTTGACGCTGCCCTGCTTGATGCGTCCCACGCCGATACGGCCGACATAGGACGAGTAATCCAGCGCGGAGATTTGCAGTTGCAGCGGGGCATCTTCAACGATGGTCGGCGCCGGCACATGTTCGAGCACGGTTTCGAACAGCGGCTTCATATCGACACGCGGCGCATCCAACCCCAGCGCCGCCCAACCATTGAGTCCGGAGGCATAGACGATGGGAAAGTCCATCTGCTCGTCGGTGGCGCCCAGCTTGTCAAACAAATCGAAGGTCAGGTTCACCGCATTTTCGGCATCGGCGCCATCCCGATCCACCTTGTTGACCACGACGATGGGACGCAGCCCCAGAGCCAGCGCCTTCTTGGTCACAAAACGGGTCTGCGGCATCGGCCCTTCAACGGCATCGACCAGCAGCAAGACCCCATCGACCATGCCCAGAACGCGCTCGACCTCACCGCCGAAGTCAGCGTGACCCGGGGTGTCCACGATATTGATATGCGTGCCTTCATAATCCACCGCCGTGTTCTTGGACAGGATGGTGATGCCACGCTCCTTTTCCAGATCGTTGGAGTCCATAACCCGTTCGGAGACTTGCTGGTGTGCGGCAAAGGTGCCGGATTGACGCAGCAACTGGTCAACCAGCGTCGTCTTGCCATGGTCCACATGGGCGATAATGGCGATGTTGCGTAAGGCGCGAGACATGAAGCACTTTCAATAGAAAAAGACCGCGGATTCTATCACGCGGTCTTGCCCGGATTGGCTAATTTCCGGTTATAGCCTTGGGTAAAACATCAGATCGTGCGGATCAACCAGATAAGCAGGATATGCAACACCACTGCGATGGTCACGATATGAAAGACAGCCTTGTTTTCACTCTTGTTAAATGTGTCTTGAATGCTCATGTGAAGCTCCTGAGGTTGTGGACGGAACAGCGCGCATTGTCCTGATCCCGCAGACCCTTCACATTGACCTGCGTCAATTCCGTCGGCTTAGTTCAGTGCCACACGAATCCCGAACGGCACGGGGGCCTTTCCCTTCACCAGCCAGATTACCGGATACGGCGGCGCCCTCTTGGGAAACGGGCCTTCCGCGTCGGTAAAATAAAGCAGCACATCGGGGTTGGCCTGGCGTCGCTCCACCCAGTCAAACACCGGACGAAAATCGGTACCGCCGCCGGCCAATTCAGAAGGCAACTGCATGGGCTCCCAGGCCGCAAAATGCCAGGGCGCCGCGGCGGCGATCTGGTCAGAACACGCCAGCAAATCAATCTCAGCCCGCACCTGGCCCTTGATGGCGTCGATCTCGGACAGGAACTCGCGCAGTTCTTCCGCCTGAATCGAGCCACTGGTATCCATCGCCACCACCAGATAGATCCCATGGCTATAAAGGCGCGGCAGGATCGAATCGGCCTCGCGGCGCGACGGGCGCTGAAAGCTGTAGTCGTCACGCGCGGCCTGAACCAGGTATTGCGCCAACACCGCCCGCCAGGAAAGCTGCGGCGCAATCAACTCGTCAACCATACGCAGCATCGCTGCCGACAACTTACCCGCTTGTCGCGCCGATTGCGCAGCGGCGGCCAACCGGCTCTGCCATTGCTGCTCCAGGGCCTGCATCTCAGGAGATTGCGCAGAGGACTCTTCAAAGGACTGCGAAAGGGACCGCTGTTGCGATGCGTTCGCTTCACCGTCGGGGTCGCTACCCGTCTCAGCGGATGGCGAGTCGTCCGAATTCCCTTCCTTCGGCGGCGCACCCCCGGAGCCCTCACCCTGACTGCCCGATCCCTCGCTCCCGAACAGGTGGTCGTCCATCGGCTGTTCTTCGCTATCCTGATGCAGGATCGGATAGATCTCTTCCGCCGTCAGGCCGCGATATTTGGCATCGGTCAGCGCGTTGGCCGGGCCACGCAGATTTTCCTCATCGAGAATCATGTTGACCGCGTAATCGCAGGCCACATCCCAGCGCTGCCTGTCGCGATGAATGCGCCGTGTGAAATGCAACAACGCACAGTGCATGGCCTCATGGGCCAGCACAAACTGCGTCTGCTCCAGCGTCAAGCCGGCAATGTAATCCGCGTTGTAATAGAACGCCCGCGCATCCGTCGCCGTCGTCTTGCAGCGTGCCTTGTCCACCTCCGTCAGCGGCAAGTGCATGACCAGTGAGCCCAGGAAGGGCTGATCCAGAATCAGTCGGGTACGCGCGGCCGCCAGCTTGGTTTCAATCTGGGGATCAACGACGCTTGGGGAACGCTCGGGCATCCTCGGCTAGCAAACAGGTAACGCGTTACGCGGCCGCCGTGGGCTTGAAGTCGTACAGCATCAGCTCCGCAACGCTGTTGGCCCAGTCGACAAATTCAGGCACGCCAAACAACGGTTTGCCAACCGCGCGATGGAGATCGGTCACCAGCATGACGCCCATCTCGCGCTGCGGGAAGCGCTTGGCATAGCGCAGGATGTGGCCCAGCGTGGTGACATCACCCTTGGCATCCCGCGCCCGCCGCACCAACGCCGCCGCCACGCCGTATTGCAGATCAATCCCTTTGGGCACCTCGGCGTCATGACCGGCCAGAATGGCGTCGATGTCCGGCAGCTTGGCCATGTTATCGAGATAGGCCTTCAGCTCTACGCCAGTGCCCTTGCCGACACAGGCCTGCAACGCATCGAGGAGCAGATCGGGGCGGTCGGCAAACTTTTGCAGGGCGCGGTGCGCATATTCCCAGGAGCGCGGACTGGGGAAAGCCACCGGGTTGTGCGCCGGATCGAAGCTGAACAGCAGGTCCGGACGGAAGCGCAGGAACGCCAGAATGCCGGTGTCGATGCCATGGTCGAGCGCCCAGTCGATCCAGTCATCCAGCGACGCCTCGACCTCATAATGCGTGAACCGGTTAGCCAGCGGGGCGGGCATGGCGTAGGTCACCCCACGGTCACCTTGCCGGTTGCCGGCAGCAAAAATCGCCCAGCCCTCGGGAATCTGGTACTCCCCCAAACGGCGGTCAAGGATGAGCTGATAGGCCGCGGCCGAAACGGTCGGTGGCGCGGCATTGATTTCGTCGAGAAACAAGATACCGGCCGGACCGTGGCGTTGGGCATCGGGCAACAGCGCCGGAATCGACCATTCAACACCCTGCTCGGAACGGAAGGGAATACCGCGCAGATCGGTTGGCTCCATCTGGCTCAAACGAATATCAATGAGCGGGACACCGTGCCGCGCGGCGATGCCAGCAATGATCTGCGACTTGCCCACGCCCGGCGGGCCCCACAACATGACCGGAGTGTGATGTCCGGCCACACAACTCATAAATTCGCGATCGAGAATGGCTTCGATGTGAGATGGGCGCATAGGGTTCAGGGGTCAGATAGCGAGTAACAGAGGCGGGCGGCGACACGGGTGGCTTGCAGGCGTTCCGCATCAATCACCTTGGGCCATAGGCGATAGGCCCGTGCACAGGCCTCAGGATTCGTAAATGCGGCGCGCTCCAGCGTGGCGCGTTCATGATCATCCAGCCCAGCGCACGCCAACAGCAAAGGCGCCAGGTGGCTATGATAATCGGCAATAGCCGAGTATTCCAGTAGGTTATTGCCGGACACGATCAAGGGCGCCGCCACCTCACCCGCGGCCAACCAGCGTGTCCGCCGAGGCGCGCCCGCGCGGCTATTGATGGCCTCAGCTAACCAACTCACGTGCTGCGCCTGCGGCACGCCGGCCGCTCGCAAGGCCGCAGAATCAAAGCCCGTATAGGTCTCGACAAAGGGGTGCCAGAAGAGGTCGATCGCCTCGCCCGCGGCCAGCTCGCCCGACTGTGCTGCGCTGGCCAGCAAGGCCAGCGGTGCGCCCTCGGTATCCAGCAGCCAGCACTCGAGGGCATCGTCAGGGGCAAACGGGAGGTCCGGAAGCGCTTTCAGCCCTGCGCGCAGGCGTGGCGGCAGATCAATGCCGCGTGTCTGTCCGCGGCCCACCTCCCATACGCCGATGGGCCGCAACCAACCGTGACCGTCGTTGCCGTACAGATGCCAGGTCAGGCCGTCGCGCGATACGGCACTGGCTCCTTCAACCTCCACATACTGCGCCACCCCCCGAAACGGATTAAGGACGCGCCGGGCAAAATATCGAATAGACTCTGACATATGGCGACGATACCGATTTCTTCCGCATTCATGCAAACCCCGCTGCCACCGCGACCTGACCAATGTCACAAAGGCGACTTCGGTAGCGTGGGTGTGATCGGCGGTGCACCGGGCATGGCGGGTGCCGTGTTGCTCGCCGCCCGCGCGGCCCTGCACCTGGGGGCCGGACGCGTGTATGGCGGGCTGCTCGACACGCGCATCGGCGTCGATCCCATTGCGCCAGAATTGATGCTGACCACGCCGGAAACCGTTTTGACCTTGACGCCCCCCGGCTGTCTGGTTATCGGCCCTGGCCTGGGCCAGCATGCGCAGGCACTGACCCTGCTGAAGGCCGCCCTGAAAAGCGCGCTTCCGCTCCTGATGGATGCCGATGCCTTGAATCTGCTCTCCGCACACCCGGTACTGATGCGGCAGGTCGCGCAACGCGAGGCGGCGACCCTGCTCACCCCGCATCCTGGCGAGGCCGCGCGCCTGCTCGGAACCACAACCGATGCCGTGCAGGCCGACCGCGAGACCGCGGTGCGCGCGCTGCACCAGCAAAGCCGCGGTATCGTCGTTCTCAAGGGTGCCGGCACCCTGATCGACGATGGCCACACGGTCTGGAAGAACACCAGCGGCAATCCCGGCCTGGCCGCGCCGGGCATGGGCGATATCCTGGCCGGCATGATCGCCGCGCTCATCGCCCAAGGTGCCAATCCAGCGACCGCCGCCGGCTTCGGGGTCTGGTTGCATGGCCACGCCGCCGATCAATGCATTGCCAACGGTATCGGCCCGCTGGGACTGACGGCCAGCGAAGTGGTCACTTGTGCGCGGTCATTGCTAAATACCCCAAAATTAGGATAGCCTTATCCGCATACATCCTAAAACAGCCCTCTCGAACCCATGTCCCATAAACACCCTGTCATCGCTGTCACCGGTTCTTCCGCCGCCGGCACGACGATGGTTCGCACCGCCTTTGCTGACCTCTTCCGGCGCGAATCAATCAATGCCTTTTTTGTCGAAGGCAACAGCTTCCGCCGCTATGACCGCGACGAGATGAAACGGGTCGTCAGCGAATCACGCAAGACCGCACATCCCCTCTCGCATTTCGGCCCGGAAACCAATCTATTCGACCGCCTGGAAGGCTTGTTCCGCGAATACTCACGCACCGGCACCGGCATCTACCGCCACTACGCCGAGAGTCACCGCGATAGCGAACGCTACGGCGTAGCGCGTGGCCGTTTCACCCCTTGGAACGATATCCCGCCCGGCACCGACCTGTTGTTCTACGAGGGGCTGCACGGCGGTGTCATTCAAAGCACCTGGAGCCACCGACGGCTCTCGGAATCGCATAATCCCATGGTCATCAAGGCCCGCCAGACGGCCGAACAGGTCCATGACAGTGGTGTTGATGTAGCCCAATGGGTGGATCTTTTGATCGGCGTCACCCCCATCATCAACCTCGAGTGGATACAAAAGATCCAGCGCGACTGCGCCGAAAAAGGATCTTCACGCGAAGGGGTTGTCGACACCATCCTGCGCCGTCTGGAAGACTATACGCGCTACATCACGCCGCAATTCTCGCTGACCGATATCAACTTTCAGCGGGTCCCCACGGTGGATACTTCCAACCCCTTCATCGCGCGCGCCGTCCCGACGCTCGACGAGAGCTTTGTCGTCGTGCGTTTCCGTGAACCGAAGCGGTTCAATTTCAAGGATCTGCTACAACGCATCGAAGGCGCATTCATGTCGCGCCCGAATACGCTGGTTGTCCCGGGCGGAAAAATGCACCTCGCCATCGAGACCATCTGCGCGCCGCTGGTTCACGAACTGGTTGAAAAGATGCGGCAGCGCTAA
>VGVU01000010.1 GCA_016873905.1 Betaproteobacteria bacterium
CTCACATTCTTACCTTCAGGCAGGGCATTATGAAAATCAAACAAATCTGCATCCTCGGCGGGGGCGGCTTCGTTGGCTCCCACCTCGCGGCACAGCTCGCCAAGACAGGGGTTTCCATCCTCATCCCGGGGCGCCGGCGCTTTGATTTGCGCCATCTCGATGTCCTGCCCACCGTCACCACCGTCGAGGCCAACATCCATGAGCCGGCCCAGCTGGAACGCCTGTTTCAGGGCTGCGATGCCGTCATCAACCTGGTTGGCATTCTGCACGGCAGCGCGGCTGAATTCGAACAGGTCCATGCGGAACTGCCGGCCAAGGTCATCGCGGCCTGTCGCGCGACAGGTGTGCGCCGCCTCCTGCACATGAGCGCCCTTGGCGCCGCCTCCGACTCGGCCAGTCTGTACCAGCAAAGCAAGGCCCGCGGCGAGGCCGCCGTGCTGGCCGCCAGCGACCTGCACCCGACCGTGTTCCGCCCCTCGGTCATCTTTGGCCCGGACGACCGTTTCCTGAACCTGTTTGCCAAGCTCCTGACGCTGACCCCCATCCTGCCACTGGCGGGGGCCGGGGCCCGCCTGCAGCCTGTCCATATCAACGATGTGGCGCGCGCCTTCACCCTCAGCCTCGATGACCCCGAGACCTGGGGCCAGGCCTACAACCTCTGCGGCGACACCCCCTATACCCTGCAGGAACTGGTTCGCCTCACGGCCACGGCCCGTGGCCTCAAGCGCTTTATCCTGCCACTGGGTGAGGCGGCCTCTTACGCCATGGCGACGGCCATGGAATTTATGCCGGGACCGAAGATGATGACCCGGGACAATTGCCGTGCCTTGCGCAGCGACAACCTCTGCCCCGAGGGTTATCCGGCCCGCTTCGGGCGTCCAGCCAGCTTGGCGGCAAATCTTGATTACCTGCGGAATGAAGATAGCCGCAGCATCTACGCCACCTACCGCATCCACGCGCGGCGCTAAGTAGAACCAAGTAGAAAACACCGTATGTCGCTGCCACCGCCTTCCCGAATCTACGAGGTCGGCGGTGCAGTGCGCGATGCCCTGCTTGGCCTCCCGATCAAGGATCGCGACTGGGTGGTCGTCGGAGCCACTCCGGAGGCGATGGTGGCGGCCGGTTTTCTGCCGGTCGGGCACGATTTTCCCGTCTTCCTGCACCCCCAAACGCATGAGGAATACGCCCTCGCCCGCACCGAGCGCAAAAGCGCCCCGGGCTATCGCGGTTTTGTCATCCACGCCGATCCGGCGGTCACCCTGGAAGAAGACCTCGCCCGCCGCGATCTGACCATCAACGCCATCGCCCGCGCCCCGGACGGCCACCTCATCGACCCCTATGGCGGACAGCAAGACCTGAGCGCAGGTCTTTTCCGCCATGTCTCGCCGGCCTTTGCCGAGGATCCGGTGCGCATCCTGCGGGTTGCCCGCTTTGCCGCCCGCTTTGCCCATTTTACGGTCGCACCGGAGACGCTGGCGCTGATGCGCGCGATGGTCGAGGCCGGCGAGGTGGACGCGCTCGTCCCCGAACGCGTCTGGCAGGAGATCGCCCGTGGCCTGATGGAGGCTGCGCCCGCACGCATGATCGAGATCCTGCGCGACTGCGGCGCCCTGTCCCGCCTGTTACCCGAGGTTGAGCGCCTGTTCGGGGTCCCGCAACGGGCCGACTTCCATCCGGAGATTGATACCGGCGCCCATCTGCTGCTCTGCCTGCGGGCGGCGGCCCAGGCTGGGGCCAGTCTGCCGGTACGCTTTGCCGTGCTTTGCCACGACCTGGGCAAGGGCACGACCCCCACCGATCTGCTGCCCCGCCATCATGGTCACGAACAGCGCAGCGCCGATCTTGTGGGTCCCCTGTGCGAGCGCCTGCGCGTCCCCAACGACTGTCGCGAACTCGCCTTCGCCGTTGCCCGTCACCATGGCGTGGCCCTGCGGGCGACGGAGTTGCGTCCTGACACCCTGCTGCGCCTGCTGACGGATATAGGTGCCCTGCGCTCGCCGCAACGGCTGGAGGACTTTATTCTGGCCTGCGCGTGTGATCATCGCGGTCGACTGGGTTTCGAAAACAGCGACTATCCCTCACGCGCGCCCCTCGAAACGGCGCTGGCAGCCGTGCGCGGGGTCGATGCCGCCGCCCTCGCCCGGCAAACGCCCCCCGAAAAAATGGCCGAGGCCATGCGTACAGCCCGAATTGCAGCCATCCAGACCAGCCGGCCGACACCGCCCTAGCTCGTCGCTACGGCCTGCAGAAACACCGCCCGGGCGGGCGCCGTCAGGCCCTCGGCAGACAACGGCCCTGCGCCCCTAATCGGGCGACAGGCGTTGTTCCACGGCGAAGACCGCCGCCTCGACTCGCGAGGTCAGATTAAGCTTGGCGAGGATATGGCGCACATGCAGTTTTACGGTGTCGTAGCTGATATCCAGGGCCCGGGCGATGGCCTTGTTGCTCTCGCCACGCGACAAGTGCACCAGAATTTCCCGCTCACGCTGCGTCAGGGTCGCCAGCAATTCGGCATGCCCTTGCTCGCCGCCCTCGCGGTGATCAAGGAGTCGCACCAGCTTGGCCGTCATCGTCGGCGCCACCACCGTTTCGCCCCGCACCGCACGCAGAACCGCATCAATCACCTCGTCCGGTTCCATGCTCTTGAGCAGATAGCCCTTGGCTCCGTTACGCAGCGCCCGCGCGAGATCACGGTCGGCCTCAGAAACGGTCAAGATCAGGACGGGCAGCGCAAAACCCTGTTCCCGCAATTCCTGCATCAAGGTAATGCCATCCGTCGGGGGCAGGTTCAGGTCCAGAATCAAGGCATCCGGTGTGTGTTCACGCAACAGGGCCGCGACCTGGGAAGGATCTCCCGTCATGGCCGCAACACGAATATGCCCCTCACGCTCCAGCAATTCGGACAGCCCCTTGCGAAACAAGGTGTGGTCGTCGGCCAGGATGATGCGCACAGTATTCATCAAGATAACTCCTCGTTACGGGGCGGCATACGGGTCTTGGCCTCCGCACTGGTCACGGTGGCCCCGGTCGCCATATCGGGCCGGGCCACCGGCGGGGTGGCCGGGAAGCGCAAACGCACGGTCGTACCGCCCGCCGGACGACTCTCGATGACCAGACGCCCGCCCAGTTTTTCGGCCCGTTCACGCATGATGGTCAAACCAAAACTCCGGCCCACGCTGGCCGAGGCGTCGATCAGGCCCACCCCATCATCGGCCACATTGACCACATATTCACCGTCCTCAAAATCCAGGGTGACGATGACATGCCGGGCGCGGGCATGCTTGCTGATGTTGTACAACGCCTCCTGGATGATGTGGAAGACCTGGATCTCCTCCTCCGGCAGAAGCATCACATCCTGGGTGAGATTGAGAAATTCCACATCCGCATTGGCCTTCTGGCGGAAGCTCTTCACCATCTCGGTCAGAGCCGGCACCAGACCGCGTGGATCAATGCGGTCGCGGAACTGGGTAATCAGGTTGCGCAACTCGGAATAGGCCATGTCAACGGCCTCCTCGACATCCCCAAGATAGCGCTGAGTGTCATCAAGGTGACCCTCCTGCAAGGATTCATGGAGTACCGACAGACGCATCTTGGCATAGGCCAAGGTCTGGGCCAGCGAGTCATGGATCTGGTTGGCCAGCATGGTGCGCTCGTTGATCAGCGAGATGCGCATGTTTTCACGCGTCAGACGCATATTCTCCAGCGCCATGCCCAGATGCTCGGAGATGGAGTTAAAGAGGAAACGCACATCCTGTTGGATGACCTGATCCTGCTCCATGAACAAGTTGTACACGCCCAGCACCTTGCCTTTGTGACGCAAGGGAATGGCGAGAATATGCGCACAGTCCTGTTGCAGGTAGGCGTGGCGAACCTGTTTCTGGCAGACCGTCATCACCCGGTCTTCCTCGGGCATCAGTGAGCTGACCGCCTTGCCGCACACCCCGCAACCGAGAGGCACAAAGCGCTCCCTTTCCAACACCTGGTCAGAAAGATTCACGGAACCGGCCAGACGCAGGTGCCCCCCATCCGCCGTCAACACCCGCACGGCCCCCGCGCGGGCCCCGGAGATGCGCACCATGATGCCCAGAAAGCGGGTCAGCATCTGCTCGATGTTGGCATCCGAGCTCATGTTACTCGCGATCTCGGCCAGCACCTCCGCCACCGGCAAGGGTGAGGTCAAGGGGGCGGCCGGCGCGCTTACGCTCGCGGTCTGTTTACTGGCTGAGGGAGGATTGAGGACCATGCCGAGCGTGTTTTCGGGATCAAACAGAACGCGCCGTCTTGTCGGGGCGATGCAGGGGCGGGTTGGTCGCCAGATAACGCGACAGGCCGGCGACGATGGCCGTTGCAATACGCTCCTGATGGACCTCGTCGTTCAACTTGCGCTCTTCCTCGGGATTCGAGATGAAGGCCGTTTCAATCAGGATGGAGGGAAAATCCGGCGCCTTGAGGACCGCAAAGTTGGCGCTTTCAACCACGGCCTTGTGCAGATCGTTGATCCCGCCAATCTCTTCAAGGACCCGCGAGGCCAATTTCCCGCTGTCGAGAATCTGGGCATCCGTCGACATCGACACGATGGATTGGCGCACATAAATATCCTTGACATCAATTCGCGTGCCCCCGATCAGATCGGCCTCGTTCTCACGCTTGGCCAGCCAGCGCGCGGCTGCCGACGACCCGCCCTGAACCGACAACACGAAGACTGACGACCCCTTGGCACTCGCCTTGTAGAAGGCGTCCGCATGGATGGAAACGAAGATGTCAGCGTGGGCACGACGCGCCTTGTTGACCCGCTCGTGCAGGGGAATGAAATAGTCGCCCTCGCGAATCATGACCGCACGCATGGTGTTGGTCTGCTCAATCTGGGCCCGAACCCGGCGGGCAATGGATAGCGTAATGGTCTTTTCCAGGGAGCCCCGCGCGCCCCGCGCGCCCGGATCCTCACCCCCATGCCCGGCATCAATCGCAATGGTCACCAGACGACGGGGCTCAGGCGTGGGCGCGGGGGCGGGAGTGGCAGCGGGTGTGGGGGGAGACTTGGCCACCGGTGCCGCCGGCGCAACGGGTTCCGGCCGGGCATCCCCTTTCAAATCAATGACCACCCGGTGGGCATATTCCCCCGCCGGTTTCAGCGGGAAGATCTCCGCCCGTGCCGCCGTCTTCAATTCGATCACCAGACGGGTGACATTGGGGCGATTCAGTCCCACCCGCAACGAGGCGATATAAGGGTCCTGCGGGCTCAAGCGCGTCGCGATATCCGTCAGCGCACCGTCCGGCAGAACCCCTTCCAGATCAATCACCAGCCGCTCAGGCCCTTTCAGGCTGAAATGCTGATAGGCCGGGGCCTCGGCAAACTCCAGAACGATCCGCGAGGAGTCGGGCGAAGGCTGTATGCGCACCGCTCGGGCAGACCGAGCCAGGGTACTCGCCCGGCCAGGGTGCGCGAGTCCCATCGCCAGCAACAAGGCCAGCGGGGCCTTCAATCGCCAGTAGCGAGCATCGCGAGACATTGTTTACCGCTCAAAGTATGCGGAAGCAGCGTCGCCTGACGGCCAGCCCCCTGATCGACAATATCGAGACGCAGGGTCACATCGGCCATCGGCAGACACCCCTCCGCCTTTTGCGGCCATTCCACCAGGCACACGCTGTCGGCGTTGAAATGTTCGCGAAAACCCGCGTCCAACCATTCTTCAGGATCCTCAAAACGATACAAATCAAAGTGATACAGATTAAACCTCAAAACGGAGTAATGTTCAAGCAAGGTAAATGTCGGGCTCTTTACCCGCCCCTGGTAACCCAGGGCTCGCAACAAACCCCGTACCAGAGTCGTCTTGCCGGCGCCTAAATCACCCAGCAATTCAATATAAAGCCCAGGCTGCAAGACCCCTGCCAGGCGGGCGCCCAAGGCAAGCGTCGCGGCCTCGTCCGGCAGGCGCAATTCCAGCGCCCCCGAAGGAAGGCTATCATCGTCCTTATGCTGCAACACCCTGTGCACCCACACACTCCTCAATCCGGATCGGAACTCAAACACGCCATTCGTCGTTGGGGGACAGAACTCGGCTTTGCGTCCATTCGTTTTGCGCCCCTGGACCTGTCCCATGCCGAACCGGGCCTGCAGGCATGGCTAGCCGCAGGTTTCCACGGCGGCATGGATTATATGGCCCGACACGGCCTCCTGCGTACGCGACCCACGGAATTAGTCCCCGGAACCCAAAGCATCATCAGCGTCCGTCTCGATTATCTCCCCGAGGACATGAATGCCGCCGAGGCCAAAGCGCTACGCGCCGACCCGGAGCGCGCCTATGTCTCGCGTTACGCCTTGGGGCGCGATTACCACAAGCTGTTGCGCAATCGCTTGCAAAAGTTGGCTGACCGAATCGAGGCAGAGATCGGTCCCTTCGCCTATCGCGCCTTCACCGACAGCGCCCCGCTCCTGGAGGTCGAGCTTGCCGCCGGAGCCGGCAACGGCTGGCGCGGAAAACACAGCCTGCTCCTGACCCGAACCGGCTCCTGGTTCTTTCTGGGCGAATTGTTGACCGACCTGCCCCTCGCCCCCGACAGCCCCGAGGAACCTGCGCATTGCGGAACCTGCACCGCCTGTCTTACGGCCTGCCCGACCAACGCCATCATCGCCCCGTATCAGGTCGATGCGCGACGCTGCATCTCCTATATCACCATCGAACATGCCGGCGCGATCCCCATCGAACTGCGCCCCTTGCTTGGCAACCGCATCTACGGCTGCGACGACTGCCAGATTGCCTGTCCCTGGAACCACTTTGCGACGCCCGCCCAAGAGGCCGATTTCCAGCCGCGTCACCACCTTGATCGTGCCCATCTGATTGAGCTGTTCGCATGGACCGAGGCCGAATTCGACACCCGGCTGGCCGGTTCCGCCATCCGTCGTATCGGCTGGGAGCGCTGGCTGCGCAACATCGCCGTCGCCCTCGGCAATCAGAGGGATGCCGGCCCTGCTACGCTCAGCGCACTCCGGGCGCGTCGCGACCATCCCTCAGCCTTGGTGCGCGACCATGTAGAATGGGCCCTGCAACGACTGACCGAACTTCCCCAGCCATGACCGCCACCCTTGATCCCCGCAGCCCCATTGGCGTATTCGACTCCGGCGTCGGCGGCCTGACCGTCGTGCGCGCCTTGATGGAACGCCTGCCGTTCGAAAATATCGTCTATTTCGGCGACACCGCGCGCGTCCCTTATGGCGTCAAATCCCCCGAGACCATCGCTCATTACACCACTCAAATCGCCGAGTTTCTGCTTGAGCGTCAGGTCAAACTGCTCATCATTGCCTGCAACACCATGGCCTCCGTCGCCGCTCAGGCCGTGCACGACCTGTCCGACACCCCGGTTCTGGATGTGATCGAGGCCGGAGCACAGGCGGCGCTGGCCGCCACGCACAATCACAAGATCGGTGTCATCGGCACACCAACCACCATCAACAGCAACGCCTATACGCGCGCCATCCACAGCAACAAAGAACACATCCGCCTCTACGCCCAAGCCTGCGCCCTGTTTGTGCCCCTGGTCGAGGAAGGTTGGCTGGATCACCCGGTCACGCGTCTCGCCGCTCAGGAATACCTCAAACCGCTCCTGACCGAGGGCATCGACAGTCTCGTTCTCGGTTGTACTCATTACCCCTTGCTCAAGCCCCTGTTACAGGAGGTGGCGGGCCCCAGCGTCGCCCTGGTCGATTCAGCCGATGCCATGGCTGAGCAAACTGCCCGCTTGCTCGCCGAGCAAAGACTCGCCAACCCGGACCGCAACACGCCGCATTACGACTTTTATGTCACGGATGTTCCCTTGCGCTTTCAAACCATTGGCGAACGCTTTCTCGGCCGCACACTGCCCCATGTGCACTTAATCAAGTGGTAAATTCATTTTCTCTTGACGGCCTACCCCAAGGCCGGTATGTTCACGCCCTGTGATCGTCATAATCACGCGTAACAAAGACACATTGTGACTAACGATTGAACCCCTCACCCAACTGGAGATTCCTATGAAACTGTTCACCGCTTTGCTGGCCGCCGGCTTTGCTGTTATGGCTGCCCCCGCTTCTGCTGACATCTTTGCTGACAACGGCTGCATCGGCTGCCACGACGCCGACAAGAAGAAGATGGGCCCGACCTGGAAGGAAGTTGCTGCCAAGCGCGCTGGCAACAAGGCCGCCATCGTAGCCTCTCTCAAGGACGGCTCCAAGGGCAACTACGGCAAGATTCCGATGCCGCCGCAACCCAAGGCCGTTGCCAATGCCGACGCGCTGGCCGCTGCCATCCTGGGAACGAAATAACCCGCGTTATTCCGTCTGTAAAAAACGCGCCCATAGGCGCGTTTTTTTATGCCTGAATAAGGCTAACCCACCCAACGCCGGGCGTTGCGGAACAGGCGCAGCCAGGGGCCATCCTCCTGCCAGTCGTCCGGTCGCCAGGAATGCTGGATGGCGCGGAACACCCGTTCCGGGTGCGGCATCATGATGGTGAAACGACCATCAGCGGTCGTCACACCCGTGACACCGCCGGGCGAGCCGTTGGGGTTGGCGGGGAACTGCTCAGTGGGTTTGCCGCTGTTGTTGATATAACGCAGGCTGGTCAACACGCGTTTTTGCTGCGCCGGCGAATCAAACACCGCGCGGCCTTCACCGTGCGCCACGACAATGGGCATCTTCGAGCCCGCCATGCCGTCGAACAGAATGGAGGGCGTTGGCAAGGCCTCGACCATCACAAAGCGCGCCTCGAATTGTTCCGACAGATTGCGCTCAAAACGCGGCCAGTGTTCGGCGCCGGGAATGATGCCTTTCAAGCGGCTCATCATCTGGCAGCCGTTGCACACGCCCAGCGCGAAGCTGTCGGCGCGGTTGAAGAAGGCCTCAAACGCATCGCGCGCCCGCGCCGAATGCAAAATCGACGCGGCCCAGCCGCCGCCTGCGCCCAGCACATCGCCATAAGAAAAACCGCCGCACGCCGCCAGGCCCTTGAAGCCTGACAAATCCAGTCGCCCGCTGAGAATGTCACTCATGTGGACATCGACCGGGGCGAAACCGGCACGGTCGAAGGCCGCCGCCATCTCCACCTCGCCGTTGACGCCCTGCTCACGCAAGATGGCAACCTTGGGTTGTGCCTTCTTGCGCTTGATGTAGGGCGCGGCAATGTTGTCGTTGAGGTCAAAGCTGAGCTTGACGGACAGGCCCGGGTCCCGGGCTTGCAAGGTCTCGAAGGTCTGCCGCGTGCAGTCCGGGTTGTCGCGCAGGTGCTGCATGCGCAAGCTGGTGGCGCTCCACGCGGTTTGCAGCTCCAGGCGCGTCTCATCGAGCACCGCCACGCCCTCGCGCAAGATGCGCACGCGGTCGCTGCGATTGGTGCTGCCGATGATAAACAGCTCATCGCGCAGGCCCGCGTCAATACAGGCCTCAATGACGCGTCCGGTGTCACTGCGACGCACCTGCAAGACCGCACCGAGTTCCTCGTTGAACAGGATGTTAAACAAACGGCTGGTGTAGGGTTCGTGCGGCAGCGGCGCATCGGCCAGGGCCTCGGCGATGTCGTCGTGGAAGCGTTTGTAGCGCAGCTCGTCCACATCCACATCAATGCCGCAATGACCTGCAAAGGCCATCTCGCAGAGCGTGGCAAACAGGCCGCCGTCAGAACGGTCGTGATAGGCGAGCAACAGATTTTGTTGATTGAGGCGCTGGATGAGCGCAAAAAATGCCTTGATCTGCGGGGCAGAAACCACATCCGGGGCGGCATCACCCAGGGCGCTATAACACTGGGCGAGGATGGAGCCGCCCAGGCGGTTGTGGCCTTGGCCGAGGTCAATTAACAGCAGATCGGTCGGGCCGCAATCGGTGCGCAACTGCGGCGTCAGGGTCCGGCGCGCATCCGGCGTCGGCGCAAAGGCCGTCACAATCAGCGACAGCGGCGACACCACTGCCTTGTCTGTCTTGCCCTCTTTCCAGCGGCTTTGCATGGACATCGAGTCCTTGCCCACCGGGATGCTGATACCCAGTTCAGGGCAGAGCTCCTTGGCCACCGCGCGCACGGTGTCAAACAAGGCGGCGTCTTCACCGGGGTGACCGGCGGGCGCCATCCAGTTGGCTGACAGACGAATGTCGCTGATGGCGTTGACGGTCGCGGCCGCCAGGTTGGTGATCGCCTCCGCCACCGCCATGCGTCCCGAGGCCTCCGGATGGATGAGCGCCAGCGGCGTGCGCTCACCCAGCGCCATCACCTCGCCTTTTTCGCTGTCATAACTCATCGTGGTCACGGCACAATCGGCCACCGGGATCTGCCAAGGGCCGACGAACTGATCGCGCGCCGTGTAGCCGCCCACCGTACGGTCACCAATCGTAATGAGGAAGGTCTTGTCGGCGACCGTGGGGTGGCCAATGACACGATAGGCCGCCTCGCGCAGGTCCAGGCCGTCAGCGCTGAAGGGCGTCAGCACCGGCACAACATGGGTCGCTTCGCGCGTCATCTTGGGAGGCTTGCCCAGCAACACCTCCATCGGCATATCAACCGGGCTGTTTTTGAAGTGCGCGTCCGTGACCCGCAACTGACCGTCGGCCGTCGCCTCACCGACGACCGCAAACGGGCAGCGTTCGCGGGCGCACAGGGCAGCAAAACGCGGCAGATCGGCCGGGGCAATGGCCAGCACATAGCGCTCCTGGGCCTCGTTACACCAGATCTCTTTGGGTGCCATGCCCGGTTCCTCGGAGGGCACCTGCCGTAATTCAAACTTCGCCCCCAGGCCCGCGCCGTGCGCGAGTTCCGGCATGGCATTGGACAGACCACCGGCGCCGACATCGTGAATGGAGCGAATCGGATTTTGATCGCCCAACTGCCAGCAGCGGTCGATGACCTCCTGCACCCGGCGCTGAATCTCCGGATTGCCGCGTTGCACCGAATCGAAATCCAGCGCCTCAGCGTTCGTGCCGGAACCCATACTGGAGGCCGCACCGCCCCCCAGCCCAATCAGCAAGCCGGGGCCACCCAACTGAATCAGCAGCGTCCCCGCCGCGAAGATTTCCTTGTCCACATGATCTTCACGAATGTTGCCTACGCCGCCCGCCAGCATGATGGGCTTGTGATAGCCGCGCACCTGGCCGTCCGGGGTCTTGAGCTCAAAACTGCGGAAATAGCCCGTCAGGCAGGGACGACCGAATTCGTTGTTGAAAGCCGCCGCGCCCAACGGGCCTTCAAGCATGATGTCGAGCGCCGAGACGATGCGGTCCGGCTTGCCGTAGGCCATCTCCCACGGTTGGCTGGCGTGGGGGATATTGAGGTTGGACACCGAAAACCCGCACAGACCGGCCTTGGGCTTGGAGCCGCGCCCGGTCGCACCCTCGTCGCGAATCTCGCCACCGGAGCCCGTGGCCGCCCCCGGGAAGGGCGCGATGGCGGTGGGATGGTTGTGCGTCTCCACCTTCATCAAGATGTGAATCGGTTCCTGATGGGTGCGATACACGCCGTCGCCATCGGGATAAAACCGTCCGGCGGTATAGCCCTCGATCACCGAGGCATTATCCGAATAAGCTGACAGCGTGCCCTGCGGACGCACCGCGTGGGTGTGACGCACCATGCCAAACAAGGACTCGTTTTGCTTCTTGCCGTCGATAACCCAGTCGGCATTAAAGATCTTGTGGCGACAGTGTTCCGAGTTGGCCTGCGCGAACATCATCAACTCGACATCGGTCGGATTGCGCTTCACCTTCTCGAAGTTGGCGACCAGATACTGAATCTCGTCCTCGGACAATGCCAGGCCCAGGCTCAGATTGGCCTTGATGAGCGCGGCCTTGCCGCCTTTGAGAATATCAACGCTCTCCAGTTGTCTGGGGGCCTGATGCGAGAACAGCCGGGCCGCCTCGCGTTCGTCGTCAAGCACGCTTTCAGTCATGCGGTCGTGTAGCGACGCGATAAGCCGCGCCTGGTCTTTTTTGCCGGGCCGACCTTCAAGCGTCCAGACAACGCCATGTTCAATGCGGTTGACGGCCGTAAGGCCACAGTTGCGGGCAATATCCGTCGCCTTGGACGACCACGGCGATACGGTGCCGATGCGCGGCGTGACCAACAAGGCCTTTTTCGCTGGCGTGTGCGGCTGGGCGTGCAGCAGTTCGCAGAGGAAGGCGTGATCGGCCTCAGCCAGAGGCGCATTGAGCTCGATGAAATAGCGATACTCCGCCACCAGACCCGTGACTGGCACGCCGGCCCCCTGCAGCGTCGCAAGCAGCTTGGAGATACGGAATTCAGAACGCGCCGCGCCGCCGCGCAGGGTAAGGATTTCAGCCATGGTCGTCTTTGGTAACAATTGATATGGGCGCGATTTTACCCGATCCCGTGCCCTGCCCTTCCCCGAGTGCCGGGATTTTGTTACCGTGCGGTCTCAACATCCAAAATCTCCTCACACCCCTTGGTTATGAAGTTTTGCAGCCAGTGCGGCGCCCCTCTGGTCCACACCATCCCCGAAGGGGACAACCGGCACCGCCACTCCTGCCCGGCCTGCGGCACGATCCATTATGAAAACCCCAAGATGGTGGTCGGATGTCTGGCTGAATGGGACAACAAGATACTGCTTTGTCGCCGCGCCATCGAACCCCAGCATGGCCTCTGGACCCTGCCCGCCGGCTTCATGGAAAACGGCGAGAGCGCCGTGGAGGGTGCGCTGCGCGAGACGCTGGAAGAGGCCGGCGCCCGGGTGAAAGATCCCACCCTGTATAGCCTGATCAGCCTGCCGGATATCAATCAGGTCTATCTCATGTTCCGCGCCCAGCTCAGCGACCTGGACTTTGCCCCCGGCGAAGAAAGTCTGGAGGTCGCGCTCTTTGCCGAGACGGAGATCCCTTGGGACAAGCTCGCCTTCCGCACCATCCGGGCCACCCTGGAACGCTATTTCAACGACCGGCGGCGAGGCGACTATCCCCTCTATATCGAAGATATCCGCCATCGCAATCACTGATATTGATCTGGCGCGTCTTCATTCAACGATCGCGACACCCTTGATCTGGGCAAAAACCGTCTTGCCCGGCACCAGATCCAACAGGCTGACGGACTTCCGCGTGACACGACTCAAGAAGCGTGTCCCTCCGACATCAAGCCCAAGCATCACCTGACTGTCGCTCTCCTCGGCGAGGTCGGTCAGCACGGCAGGCAAAATATTGAGAATACTGGTACCGGTCTGCGCCGCCAGCGTGAGGCTGACATCGCGGGCGCGAACACGCACCCGCACGAGGCTGCCGATGGGAGCGCTGTGCAACGGCAACCAGAGGTGTCCGCCGGCAAACGCCACGCGCGTCAGATGAAAGGCCGTATCGTGCTCGACGACCTGCGCGTCGATGATCGCCTCGGCCTCGGCTCGATACGCCAGCGGCAGGTCCAGCCGCGTCGTCAGTTCCGATAACGGCCCGCTCGCCACCACCTGCCCGGCCTCCAGCAGCACAAGATGATCGGCGAGTCGGGCAACCTCCTCAAACTGGTGACTGACATAAATGATCGGTATCTGGCTTTCGGCGTGCAGACGCTCCAGATAAGGCAGGATTTCCGCCTTGCGCGCCGCATCCAGGGCCGCCAGCGGTTCGTCCATCAAGAGAATTTGCGGGTCCGTCAACAAGGCCCGCGCGATGGCCACGCGCTGCGCCTCACCGCCGGACAAACGCTCTGGGCGCCGCGTCAGCAAGGCCTCTATGCCCAGCATTTGCAACAAGCGGGCGCGATCGACCTGCGTGCCCTGCGGGCTGCCCGCCCGCCGCTGGCCATAAGCCAGGTTCTCCGCAACGCTGAGATGCGGAAACAGGCGCGCCTCCTGAAAGACATACCCCACCCGTCGCTGGTGCGTTGGCAGACCCTGCGGCCCATCCTGCCAAACCGCCGTGCCGACCTGCAAAAAGCCCCGAGCCGGTTTTTCCAGACCCGCGATCAAGCGCAACAAGGTCGTCTTGCCCGAACCCGACGGCCCAAAAAACGCCGTCACGCCCTGCATCGGCAGGCGCACATCCACTTGCAAGCGGAAGTCGGCGAAGGCGTGATCAAAGCGCAGGGAAAGCATGCCAGACAAACTCCAGAACGCGCATCAGGGGCGACTCACAGCCGCCACGGTTGGCGCTGCCGATACAGCAGCACCAGAACAAGGAAGGACAAGGTCAGCAAGGTCAGCGCGAGGCGGTGCGCCGCACCGTAATCCATCGCCTCGACATGATCGTAGATCTGCACCGACACCACCCGGGTTTCACCCTCGATATTGCCGCCCACCATCAGCACCACGCCAAACTCGCCCAAGGTGTGGGCAAAGCCCAGAATGCCGGCCGTCAAAAACCCCGGCCTGGCCAGCGGCAAGGCAATGCTGAGCCAGCGATCCAGCGGCCGCGCCCGCAAGGTCGCAGCGGCCTCGTACAGACCCGGAGGAATCGCCGCAAAGGCCTGCTGCAAGGGTTGCACCACAAAAGGCAGCGAATAAATGATCGAGGCCAGTACCAGTCCGGCAAAGGTGAACGGCAAGGTGCCCAAGCCCAGGCTCTGGGTCACCAGCCCAATCGGGCCGTGCGGCCCCAGGGCCACCAACAGATAAAACCCGAGCACCGACGGGGGCAGCACGATCGGCAGCGCGACGAGCGCCTCGATGGCCGGCTTGAGGCGACAGCGGCTATGCGCCAGCCACCACGCCAGCGGGGTGCCCAACAAGAGCAGGATCAGCGTCACCAATCCGGCCAATTTGAGGGTCAACCACAATGCGCTGAGATCGCCCGGGCTCATCGGTAACCGTAAGAATTCAGGATGGCGCGGGCCGCCGGTTCACGCAAAAAGCGCAACAAGGCCTTGGCGGCAGGGTTGTCTGCGCCAGCCTGCAAGAGCAGCGCGTCCTGGTGTATCGGCGTATACAGATGCTGCGGAACCGACCAGGCCGATCCGTGCTGCAAGCGCCCGTTCAGGGTGACTTGCGAGGCCGAGATAAAACCCAGGGCGGCGTTGCCGCTCGCCACAAACTGATAGGTCTGGCCCACATTTTCGCCCCACACAAAACGCGGCGTCAGCGTCTCCCACAGCCCCAGCGCGGTCAGCGCCTCGGCCGCGGCGTGCCCATAGGGTGCCAACCTGGAATGGGCGAGCGCGATCTTTCCGCGCCCTGGCTGGCGTAAGACCTGGCCTTCCGCATCCACCGCTGCAGGGTCGGGCGACCACAACAGCAGGGTGCCGGTGGCGTAGGTAAAACGGCTTCCGGGCACGCCCAGACCCTCTGCCTCCAGACGCGCGGGCGTTGTTGTCTCGGCCGCCAGGAAGACAGCAAACGGGGCGCCATTGCGGATCTGTGCATAGAGCTTGCCCGTGCTCGCCGCCGTCATGCTGACGCGATGTCCGGTCGCGCGCTCAAACGCCGCCGCAATCGTCTGTAACGGCTTGCTGAAATTCGCCGCCACGGCCACTTTGACCTCGGCGGCCGTCGCCCCAGATGCCGCAGCCATGCCGGCCAAGAGCAGCAGCGCCCGCAGACACCTCCGGTACGCGCGTTGCGACACCCCGCCCAGTACCTTCATTCGATCACCCCGCCGCCGAGACACACCGCGCCGTCGTAGAGCACCACCGACTGGCCCGGCGTCACCGCCCATTGCGGCTCGGCGAACACCAACTGCAGCCGGTCGCCGGCCAACGCCGTCACCGTGCAGGGCGCATCCGTCTGGCGATAACGCGTCTTGGCGCTGTACGCCTGCCCGACGACAGGCACCGCGCCGATCCAGTTGAGCTGGCCCGCCGTGAGCGTCTGGCTCAGCAGGCGTGGATGCGCATGGCCCTGCACAACGGTCAGGACATTGCGCGTCATGTCTTTGCCGGCGACAAACCACGGCACCCCTTCGGCCGCGCCCTTCACCCCGCCGATGCCCAGACCCTGGCGCTGGCCCAAGGTGTAATACGCCAAACCCTCGTGCCGGCCAACCACGCGCCCGTCCGGCGTCTCCATCGGCCCCGGTTGAGTGGGCAGATAACGCTTGAGAAAGTCGCGAAAATCGCGCTCGCCGATAAAACAGATACCCGTCGAATCCTTCTTGTTCGCCACCGGCAGATGGATGTCGCGGGCCATGGCCCGCACCTCCGGCTTGGTCATCTCGCCCAGCGGAAACAGCGCCGGGCCAATCTGCGCCTGCGTCAGGCGATAGAGGAAATAACTCTGATCCTTGTTGGCGTCCACCGCCTTCAACAACTGCCGTTGCGGCGAGTCGCCCGCCAGCCGCGCGTAATGCCCGGTCGCAATAGCGTCTGCACCCAGCCCCAGCGCATGCTCGAGAAAGGCCTTGAACTTGATCTCCGCATTGCACAACACATCCGGATTCGGCGTGCGGCCGGCCTGATATTCGGCCAGAAAATAGCTGAACACCCGCTCGCGGTACTCGGCCGCAAAATTGACCAACTCGACCTCAATGCCCAGCGCGTCGCCAATCGCCAGCACATCCAGAAAATCCTGCCGGGCCGGACAGGCCGGGTCGTTGTCGTCATCCTCCCAGTTTTTCATGAAGATGCCCGTCACCGTGTGACCCTGCCGCTTCAGCAGGTGGGCGGTGACGGCGGAATCAACCCCGCCGGAAAGTCCGACGACAATGTGTGCCATTAACCCGGATATTTCATGAGTTCACGCGATGATCGCGCAGGATATTGTTCGCACAGGGAATTCTGCGAAGGAGCGGCGTAGTGATTCATACGCCCGACTGAGCAGGGTTTCCTGTGCGGGCAAGGGACAAGCGAGGGCGCGTGCAGATTCATGCAATATCCGGGTTAATACTCAGCCAGCAAATCCAGCGGATAACGCCGCCCAGCCAGATAGTCATCCACGCAGCGCAACACAAACGGACTGCGATGCCGCGCCTGACAGGCCACAATCTCCGCGCGCGTCAGCCACACGGCACGCAAGATGCCCGTGTCCAGTCGCGCCGTCGGGTCATACCCCCCCACCGCGCCAGTAAAGGCAAAGCGCAGATAGGTCAGGTCCTTGGTCGGATGCGGCCACTTATAGATACCGAGCAATTCCGTTGGCTCGAAATGATGCGCGGTCTCCTCAAACGCCTCGCGCCGAACCGCGTCGAGCAAGGACTCGCCCCGCTCCAGATGCCCCGCCGGCTGGTTATAGCGCAGCCCGTCCTCGGTCTCTTCCTCGACCAACAAAAAGCGCCCGTCTTCCTCGATCACGGCCGCGACAACAACATGAGGTTTCCAGATTTCTTCAGACATGATCCAGCGTCAAATGCACGATGCCGTGCATTGTATCCTCCTCACAACGCCGGCCGGATAATCGTCTCTGACCCCGTTTTGCCTTGTCGCTCGCGTCATGATGTCCGTTGCCCTTCAGACCGGAGTCCGCCCTGCCTTAGGGGTGGCCTGCTGCGCCCTGACAGGCGCCCTTCAAGTCGAGCCCAGGCGCTGAATGATGCCGGTCAGAATGTTTGGCATGCGCGCCACCAAACCCGCCTGTATCTCGGCAATGGCCCCCATGTGAATCTCGTCCGATCCATTGCGTCCCGCCGCCCAGTTGACGCTCGCGGCGAGAGTGGCATAACAAAGATCCAGTTCACGGGCGAGGTAGGCCTCCGGCATCCCGGTCATGCCGACCATATCGGCCCCGTCACGCGCCATGCGTTCGATCTCGGCCGGGGTTTCCAGGCGCGGACCCTGCGTCACGCCATAGGTCCCGCGCGCCATAAAACACTCGCCCGCCGCCTCCAGGGCCGCCAGACAGTGCGCCCGCAGCGTGGGGCAATAGGGATGGGAAAAATCGAAGTGGGCCACCGTCGACTCCTCGCCATATTCCGCATAGGTCATCTCGCGACCCCAGGTGTAATCAATGAGTTGATCGGGCACGGCAAAGCGACCCGGTGCCAGATCCGCATGGATGCCGCCCACCGTCGCGATGGCGAGCACCTGCTCCACCCCGGCCTCACGCAAGGCCCACAGGTTCGCGCGGTAATTGATGCGATGCGGTGGAATGGTATGGCCCAGACCATGGCGAGCAAGAAAGACCACCGCTTCCTGTGCCAGTTTTCCAAAGACCAGGGCCGCAGAAGGCGCGCCATAGGGGGTGCGAACGACCTCGCGCCGCTCGACCACCAGATCCGGAAAATGGCCCAGACCCGAACCGCCAATAATCCCCAACATGATCCGTCCCCTCTTTAATCGGCATCCATCATGGCATAGATACCCGGCAAATTACGCCAAAACCCGTAGGCATCCATACCCATGCCAAAGACATAGCGATCAGGCACCTCAAGCCCCACAAAATCGGCTCGTACCGGCTTGGTTCGAGGCAGACGCTTCTCCGCCAGGACGGCAATCCACACCTCGGCCGCCCCCATATCCAGGAGTTTCTGGCGAATGGCCGCCAGCGTGAGTCCTTCGTCGAGAATATCATCCAGCACCAGTACGCAGCGCCCCTCGACCGCCTTCATCGGTAAGGCCTGCCAATCAATGCCGCCCCCCGCCGTGGTGTCCCGGTAGCGCGTCGCGTGCAGGTAATCGCACTCCAGCGGAAATTCCAGGCGCGGCAAGAGCTTGCCCGCGAAGACCACGCCCCCGTTCATCACCGTCAACACCAGCGGCAAACGATCGGCGAGTACGGCCCGGATCTCGCCCGCCATGGCATCGAGCGCAGACTCAATGGCCTGCTGACCGAACAACAATTCGCCGCGATTAAAGATCGTCCAGGCCGAGCGAACATCCATACTCAGCATCCCCTCACTGGCCCACGACCGCGCGTTGGCGCCGCGCCTCGTACAGGCAGACCCCCGCCGAGACCGAGACATTAAGGCTCTCAACCTGCCCTTGCATGGGGATTTTCACCAGGACATCGCAATGCTCGCGCGTCAGGCGACGCAGACCTTCACCTTCAGCCCCCAGGACCAGCGCCGTGGCGCCCGACAGGTCGGCCTCATTGAGATCCAGCGTTCCTTCGGCATCGGCACCGACAATGAGGATGCCGTGTTCTTTCATCTCGCGCAGGCTACGCGCCAGATTGGTGACCGTCAGGTAAGGAACATGGTCGGCGGCACCGGACGACGCCTTGATCGCCACCGCCGTAAGGCCCGCCGAACGATCCTTGGGTGCAATCACCGCATGGGCGGCAAAGGCATCCGCACTCCGCAGACAGGCCCCCAGATTATGCGGATCGGTCACGCCGTCGAGGACCAGAAATAACGGCGGCTCGGTGGCCGTATCGAAGACCTCAGCGAGGTTCAGGGCCAATTTGACCGGCTCGGCAAAGGCGATCACGCCCTGGGTATTGCCCATATGGCCGCCGGCCATCTCGGATAAGCGCGCCCCTTCCGACAAGACCAGCCGCACCCCGCGCGCCTCGGCCAGTTGAATCAGGTCACGCGCCCGCTTGTCGCGCCGATCCTTGTCCAGATAGATCGCCTGAATGCTTTCGGCGTGATGCCGGACCCGCGACACCACCGCATGAAAACCATGCAAGACCTGACGCTGGCTCATAGGCCGCACCTCAGCAAAAGGACGCCTCGAAAGGCCCGCATTCCGGCGCAGTCAGCTGCCTGCCGGGGGGCCTGCCGGAGAGCCGCGTTCTGACCGAGGGCGCGTTGCATAGCAATCACCGGCGCCCACCCTTGGCATGGCCACCCGCCTTGGCCTTGGCCGGTTGGGCGGGCGCCTTGGCCGCAGCCTTCGCTGCCGGTTTGGCCGCAGATTTATTCGCCTTGGTCGCGCCAGCCGCCGTCTTGCGGGGCGTGGCCTTGGCCGGCTCAGGTTCTTTCTCCGCCGGCTCCACCAGCACAAAATCAATCTTGCTGGCGTCCAGATCGACCCGCACCACCTTGATGCGCACGGGATCGCCCAAACGGTAGCGCTTGGCGGTGCGTTCACCCAGCATCTGATGGCGAGCGGCATCGAAATGGAAATAATCCGAGCCCAGGTCCGAGACATGCACGAGGCCTTCAACATAAACCTCGTTCAAGGCCACGAAGATGCCAAAACTGGTCACGCCGCTGATCACGCCGTCGTATTCGTAGCCAATGTGGTCCTGCATGAAGAAACACTTCAGCCAGGCCGTGACATCACGCGAGGCCTCGTCGGCACGCCGCTCATTGCTCGAGCAATGCACGCCGATGGCCTCCCAGGAACCGGGTTTGTACTGCGCCGCGGCCAGACAGGCCTTGATCGAACGATGCACCAGGAGGTCCGGGTAACGCCGGATCGGCGAAGTGAAGTGGGTATACGACTCGTAGGCGAGGCCAAAGTGGCCCACATTTTCCGGGCTGTACACGGCCTGATGCAGCGAACGCAACATCACCGTCTGCAACAACTGCTCGTCCGGACGGCCCTTCACCTTGCTCAGAAGGTCGGCGTAATCCTTGGCATGCGGCTCGTCACCGCCGGCCAGATGCAGACCAAACTCGGCCAGGAAGGCCTGTAGCTTTTCCAGCTTGATCTGAGTCGGCCCCTCGTGGACGCGATAGAGCGTCGGATGCTTTTTCTTTTGCAGAAACTCGGAGGCGCAGACATTGGCGGCCAGCATACATTCTTCAATGATGCGGTGCGCGTCGTTGCGTGAGGTCGGCACAATGCGCTCAATCTTGCCTGCCTTATTGAAGAACATCTTGGTCTCAAGCGTCTCGAACTCAATCGCACCCCGCTCGCCGCGCGCCTTCAACAACAGCTTGAACAACTTGTTCAGGTTTTGCAGATCCGGCAGCAAGGCGGCCTTGTCCGCCGGCACAGGTGCGCTCCCCGACAGCCAGTCCCAGACCTGGTTGT
>VGVU01000011.1 GCA_016873905.1 Betaproteobacteria bacterium
CCATCGCCGTACAACAAGCCACGGTCACCCGCCGAAACCCATTCGGTCGGGGAGCCGTTGACAAAGGTGCAAGTGGATTCCATCGAGTGGCCCCGATGGCCAGAAAGACCGTAAATTAAACGCGCTTAAAGACCAGCGAGCCGTTGGTGCCACCAAAACCGAAGTTGTTTTTCAGCGCGTAGTCGATGCGCATCGGTCGTGCGGTATTGGCACAGTAATCCAGGTCGCAGGCAGGGTCCTGATCGACCAGGTTGATGGTCGGCGGCGAAACCTGGTGATACACCGCCAAGGCAGTGAGCACGGATTCCAGACCGCCCGCGCCGCCCAGCAAGTGACCGGTCATCGACTTGGTCGAGTTGACCACCAGTTTTTTGGCCGCATCGCCAAAGGCGAGCTTGATGGCCTCCGTCTCATTCTTGTCCCCCAGCGGCGTCGAGGTGCCATGGGCGTTGACATAATGAATCTGGTCGGGATTGACACCGGCGTCGCGCATGGCGTTCTGCATCGAGCGCTTGGGGCCATCGGTGTCCGGTGCCGTCATGTGATAGGCATCTCCGCTCATGCCAAAACCGGCCAGCTCGGCATAGATGCGGGCACCGCGCGCCTTGGCATGCTCATACTCTTCCAGGACCAGTACACCGGCACCTTCGCCCAGCACAAAGCCATCCCGGCCCATATCCCAGGGACGGCTGGCGGCGGCCGGATCGTCATTGCGGGTGGACAGGGCCTTGGCGGAGGAGAAACCCCCGACCGCCAACGGACAGACCGTGGCCTCAGAACCGCCGCAGACCATGACATCGGCATCGCCATAGGCAATGGTGCGCGCCGACAGACCGATGGCGTGCAGACCCGTGGTGCAAGCTGTGACCACCGACAGGTTCGGACCCTTCAATCCGTAAAGGATCGACAGGTTGCCCGAGGTCATGTTGATGATCGTGCCGGGAATGAAAAAGGGAGAAATCTTGCGCGGACCACCGATCTCAACATAGGTCGAATGGGTATCCTCGATCATCGGCAGACCACCGATGCCGGAGCCAATGTTGACGCCAATCCGCTCGCGGTTGGCGTCGGTGATTTCCAGCCCACTGTCGCGCACCGCCTGGATGCCCGCCGCCATGCCGTAATGGATGAAGACATCCATACGCCGTGCCTCTTTGGCGGAGATGTAGTCCTCGACATTGAAACCCTTGACCTCGCCGGCAATCTGCGCGGCAAAAAGGCTGGGGTCAAAGCGGGTGATACGGGTAATGCCGGACTGCCCCTTGAGGATGGCGTCCCAGCCCGTCTCAACCGTATTTCCAACCGGGGAGATCATCCCCAGGCCGGTAATTACCACTCTGCGTTTCGACAAGAGAAACCTCTAGAAGAACGGGCTGATGCGAAGGCCGTAGAGGCCGTTATTTATGGCTGTTTACATAGTCCACGGCCTGACGGACCGTGGTGATCTTCTCGGCATCCTCGTCCGGGATCTCACAACCAAACTCTTCTTCAAGGGCCATGACCAGCTCGACCGTATCCAGAGAGTCCGCGCCCAGATCGCCCACGAAGGAAGAATCAATCTTCACATCGGCTTCATTGGCACCGAGCTGCTCGGCGACGATCTTCATGACACGCTGTTCGATATTGTCCATCTGCTACTCCGTTGTTGGAAAAAATGGTGGGCGAATTCTAGCCCAAGTAAAGATGGGAGTCAGCAATCTTCCTGCGTCGATTGCCATCCCCCAGCAAAATCAATCCATATACATGCCGCCATTGACATGCAGGGTTACGCCCGTGACATAGCCCGCCCCACTGGAGGCCAGATAGGCAACGGCCTGAGCGATGTCTTCCACTCCACCCAGGCGACCCAGCGGAATCTGCTGAGCCAGGGCGGTGCGCTGTGCCTCGGGCAGGGCGCGGGTCATGTCGGTATCAATAAAACCCGGTGCTACGCAGTTAACGGTGATGCCTCGGCTCCCCACTTCACGCGCCAAAGACTTGGAAAAGCCAAACATACCGGCCTTGGCGGCGGCGTAATTGGTCTGCCCAGCGTTACCCATGGCACCGACCACGGACGCGATGCTGATAATGCGACCGAAACGGGCCTTCATCATCGGCCGCAAGACCGCCCGGCTCATGCGGAACACCGAATTGAGGTTGGTCTGGATGATGGCATCCCACTCCTCGTCCTTCATGCGCATGAGCAAATTGTCGCGAGTAATGCCCGCGTTGTTGACCAGCACATCAATGCGGCCATACTGCTTCACCAGGGCGTCCACCAACGCATCGCACTGCGCGGGATCGGTAACATCCAGCGCCATGCCCTCGCCGCCCAAACCGGCATCAGCCAGCGACTTGGCAATCGCCTGTGCCCCACTTGCGCTGGTTGCCGTACCGATGACCGTCGCGCCCCGCCGCGCCAACTCAAAAAGGATCGCCTGACCAATACCCCGCGACGCGCCTGTAACCAATACCACTCTGCCTTGCATTATTTTTTCTCCAATCAGATCTTGCCCAAGGTGTCCGCCAGTGCAGCCGCATCGGCCAGAGCCACGGTCGGCACGCTTTCCAGGGTGCGTTTATTAAGCCCTGCCAACACCTTGCCCGGACCACACTCGGCAATCAAGGTCACCCCTTGAGCCGCCAAGAAGTGCATCGACTCCACCCAGCGCACCGGGCTGTACAACTGCCGCGCCAGGGCATCGCGAATCGCCGCCGGATCACGGTGAGCCGCAACATCGGCATTGTGAATGACCGGCACGGTCGGGGTCTTGATCGTGATCTCGGCCATGGCCGCCCGCAGTTTTTCTGCGGCTGGCTGCATCAGGGCGCAATGCGAAGGAACCGATACCGGCAAGGGAAGCGCCCGCTTGGCGCCCTTCTCCTTGGCCAACGCACAACCGCGCTCAACCGCCGCCTTGTGGCCCGCGATCACGACCTGACCGGGTGAATTGAAATTGACGGCCTCCAGAACCTCACCCTGCGCGGCCTCGGCACACACGGCAACCACAGCAGCATCGTCCAGACCCAGAATCGCCGCCATGCCGCCCACACCCTCGGGCACAGCCGACTGCATCGCCTCGGCACGCAGACGCACCAGACGGATCGCAGCCGCGAAATCGAGCGCTCCCGCACACACCAAGGCCGTGTACTCACCCAGACTGTGGCCCGCCATAAAGGCCGGATCCCGTCCGCCCTGGGCCTGCCACAAACGCCAGACCGCCACACCGGCCGCCAGCATGACGGGCTGGGTGTTAACGGTCTTGTTGAGTTCCTCAGCCGGGCCATTCACCAACATCGCGGCCAGATCGACACCCAGGGCAGCGGACGCCTCTTGCAAGGTCTGTTGTATGGCTGGGGCGTCACCATAGGCCGCCAACATGCCAACCGACTGCGAACCCTGGCCCGGAAATACAAAAGCAAAGCTCATTTCAAACTCCCATCAAAACCGCACCAGCACCGAACCCCAGGTAAAGCCACCGCCAAAGGCCTCCATCAAGACCAGTTCACCCGACTTGATGCGACCATCGCGCACCGCCGTATCCAGGGCCAACGGAATGGAGGCCGCCGAGGTATTGCCATGCCGGTCGACGGTAATCACCACACGCTCCGGCGGCAGGCCCAGTTTCTTTCCTGTGGCCTGAATGATGCGAATGTTGGCCTGATGCGGAACCAGCCAGTCGATATCCGATTTTTGCAGGCCATTCGCCGCAATCGTCTCATCAACGATCGCATCCAATGTATTGACGGCCATCTTGAAAACAGCATTGCCAGACATGCGCATATGGCACGCGCCCTCGGTCTTCAGAGAGACACCGCCATCGACAAAGAGCAGATCCTGGTAGCGACCGTCGGCATGCAAATGCGTGGAGATGATGCCCGGCTCGTCACTGGCTTGCAGGATCACGGCACCCGCGCCATCGCCCCACAGGATGCAATTGGAACGATCGTCCCAATCGGTGATGCGGGACAAGGTCTCAGCGCCGATAACCAGCGCCGTGCGAGCCTGACCGCTCTGAATAAAGGCATTGGCCGTGGCGACCGCATAAGTAAAGCCGCTACACACGGCCTGAACATCCATGGCCGGGCAATGGTTCTCAAGACCCAGCTTGGCCTGAACAATGCACGCCACGCTTGGAAAAACCCGGTCAGCCGTCGTGGTGGCCACAAGAATGAGATCAATATCGCCCGCTTCAATCCCGGCCGCCTCAATGGCCCGTTCTGCCGCCTTGAGGGCCAGGTCACTGGTCAACTCACCCTCGCCGGCAATATGCCGCTCACGGATACCGGTTCGTTCGACGATCCATTCGTCCGTGGTATCAATGCGTTTCGCCAAATCGGCGTTGGTCAGGATGTGATGCGGGAGATAACTCCCCGTCCCGGTGATTTTGGCGTACTTCTGCGTCATTTTTTTGCGTCCTTGGTTCAAACCACGGCGCATGATACGCCAAGCAAGGGCGCGTCAGGCAGGGGAATTATCCGCCAGGGTCTCGCCATCGGGCAAAGCGTCGTTGTCCATGGCGGCATGATGCGACCCGACGGTCTCCGTAATGCGCCGTAACAAGCCACCGCGGACCTCCTCGGCGCCCCGTTCGAGCGCATGACGGAAGGAATAGGCATCCGCTGAACCGTGACTCTTGATGATCACGCCGTTCAGCCCCAACAGGGTGGCACCGTTATAACGGCGCGGATCCATGCGCTGCTTGAACGCATTCAGCACCGGGATAGACATCACACCGGCAATCCAGGTCAGGGGGTTACGCTTGAATTCGTCCTTGAGATGACCGCTGATCAGCTTGGCCAGGCCCTCCGAGGCCTTCAGCAGCGTATTGCCAACAAAGCCATCACAGACCACGACATCAACCGTACCCTTGTAGATGTCATCACCCTCGACATTGCCCCGGAAATTAAGGCCCGATTCGCGGAGCAATTCGGTTGTTTGTTTAACCACCTCATTGCCCTTGATCTCCTCTTCGCCCACATTGAGAAGACCTACGGTGGGACGGTCAATGTGATCAACAGCCGACACCAGCGCCGCGCCCATGACCGCAAACTGGCGCAGGTGTTCCGGGCTGCAATCCACATTCGCACCCAGATCGAGCACATAAGTGCGACCGGTCTTGGCGGGCAGTACCCCGGCGATGGCCGGGCGATCAATGCCTGGCAGGGTCTTGAGGACAAAACGGGAAACCGCCATCAGCGCGCCGGTGTTTCCGGCAGAGACACCCGCATCCGCCTCGCCGCTCTTGACCAAATCCGCCATAACCCGCATCGACGAATTCTTCTTGCTGCGCAAGGCCACCTGCAAGGGATCATCCATCTTGACGACCTCGCTGGCATGCTGAATGCGCAAGCGCGGGCCCACGCTGGCGTTCAGAGCCTTGAGCTCTACTTGAATGGCGTCAGTCAAACCCACCAGGATCAGGTTTGATCCCTGGGTCCGCTTCAAAAACTCAACAGCGGCACGAACCGTCACATGGGGACCGTGGTCCCCACCCATTGCGTCAACCGCAATCGTGATGTCACGCACAGCTATCAACCTCGATGGAAGCGAGGTTTATTCGTCAGACTTGGTCGCAACAACCTTACGGCCACGGTAAAAACCATTCGGGCTGATGTGATGGCGCAGATGCACCTCACCCGTAGACGGCTCGATGGCCGTGTTCGGCGGGGTCGCAAAGTCATGCGAGCGGTGCATACCGCGCTTGGAAGGGGATTTCTTGTTCTGCTGAACGGCCATAATAAAACTCCTGAATCTTAACTCGACAACGCTTACCTAACGACTAACTCGCTTCCGAGCCAGCCTCCAAACTCCCGAACCCGGAAATAGGTTCGGGGCATTTTCCCTCGGGATGCGAAGGTGCCACCGGCAAACTCAGCAACACCTCATCCTCAACAAAATCCTGCACGGACATCCGCGCCTCTGCCAACATCGCATCAGCCATGTCACGGTCAGATTCCAGATCAATCGCATCCCAGCGCGCCAACTCTGCCTCGTTACGCGCTACACAAACACAAGAATGCAACTGCACATCCTGCTGCAGCGCATGCAAACAACGCTGGCATTCCAACGCCAACACGGCCTGCACCGTCAGGCACAACTGCGGACGCCCAAGCTCGGTACGCCCCTCAAGGCGATAATGCAGGCTGCCTTCCGCAGAAGATACCATTTTTGCCAGCCGAGGCAAGGCCGCAATGGCATAATAGCCCTCGCGGATCTCGCCACTTTGCGCAAAGCGCAGGCTGTCAATAAAGGGCAGATCCTGTGCAGACATAAGCCTTAAATGATATCCTTTTAAGGCCGCCAAGTCAAAGCCGTGCCTGAGACTCGCAACCCTTTATCCCTCCATAGATTGATCGACTCCTGTGATCAAGAAAATATTGATTGCCAACCGCGGAGAAATTGCCGTCCGCATCGTCCGTGCCTGCCGCGAGATGGGCATCCGTTCGGTCGCCATTTACACGGATGCGGACCGCCACGGCCTCCATGTCAAAAAAGCGGATGAGGCCTACAACATCGGTTCCGACCCCATCCTGGGTTACCTGAACGCCCATAACATCGTCAACCTGGCGGTCGCATCGGGCTGCGACGCCCTGCATCCAGGCTATGGATTCCTGTCCGAGAATCCCGTCATCGCCGAGGTCTGTGCGCGTCGGGGCATCCGTTTCATCGGTCCCTCGCCCAAGGTCATCTCCGAAATGGGTGACAAGATCGCCGCCCGTCAGGCCATGATACGGGCCGGCATCCCCGTCACCCCAGGCTCCGACCACAATCTGGAAAGCCTCGAAGAGGCGCGGCGTCTGGCGGCCCAGATCGGCTACCCGGTCATGCTCAAGGCCACCAACGGCGGCGGCGGGCGTGGCATTCGTCGCTGCGACTCCGAGGCCGAACTCACGAGCAATTATGACCGCGTCATCTCCGAGGCCAGCAAGGCCTTCGGCCGGCCCGAGGTGTTCATCGAAAAATGCGTGGTCAATCCCAAGCATATTGAGGTGCAGGTCCTTGGCGATAGCCATGGCAATGTCATCCACCTCTATGAGCGCGACTGCTCCATCCAGCGCCGCAACCAGAAACTGATCGAGATCGCCCCCTCGCCGCAGCTCACCGAGGCCCAACGCGAATACATCGGCAAACTCGCCGTGCGCGCCGCCAAGGCGGTCGGCTATGTCAACGCTGGCACCGTCGAATTCCTGCTCGACAAAGACAATCAGTTCTACTTCATGGAGATGAACACCCGGCTCCAGGTTGAACATTGCATCACCGAGCAGATCACGGGTGTTGACATTGTTCAGGAACAGATCCGCATTGCCGATGGCCAGCCCCTGCAATACGCCCAGAAAGACATCCAGCATCGCGGCTTCGCCATGGAGTTTCGCATCAACGCCGAGGACCCCAGAAACAGCTTCCTGCCGTCCCTGGGTCGTATCACCCGCTACTACGCCCCCGGCGGCCCCGGAGTACGGGTCGATGGCGCCATCTACACCGGCTACACCATTCCACCCTATTTCGACTCGATGTGCGCCAAGCTCATCGTCTGGAGCCTCAACTGGGAAGCCGTCATTGCGCGTGGCCGCCGCTCCCTGGACGACATGGGTCTTTATGGCGTCAAGACCACGATCCCGTATTACAAAGAGATCCTTGACAGTGCCGAATTCCGCAGCGGCCAGTTCAATACGGGCTTTGTCGATGCTCACCCGGAACTCCTCGAATACGCTGTTCAATCACCGCGCGAGCACAAGGCCGCCGCTATTGCTGCCGCCCTCGCCGCACATTTGGGTATGTAAGAAAGTACGCTCATGTCAAAAGTCCAAGTTACCGAACTCGTCCTGCGCGACGGCCATCAGTCTCTCATCGCAACCCGCCTGCGCCTGGCCGACATGCTGCCCATCTGCCCACGCCTGGATCAGGTGGGCTTCTGGTCGCTGGAGGCCTGGGGCGGCGCCACCTTCGATGCCTGCGTACGCTTTCTGAAAGAAGACCCGTGGGAGCGTCTGCGCAAACTGCGCCAGGCCCTGCCCAACTCGCGCATCCAGATGCTGTTGCGCGGCCAGAATCTGCTCGGTTACCGCCATTACCCCGACGATGTCGTACGCGCCTTCGTGCAAAAGTCGGCGGACAACGGCGTCGATGTGTTCCGCGTCTTCGACGCCATGAACGATGTGCGCAATATGCGCGTCTCCATCGAGGCCGTGAAGGCCGCGGGTAAACACGCCGAGGGCACCCTCTCCTACACCATCAGCCCAGTGCACAACATCGAATATTTCGTGGCCATGGCCAAGGAACTCGAGACCATGGGCTGCGACACCCTGGCCATCAAAGACATGGCCGGTCTGCTCACGCCCTACGCCACGGTCGATCTGGTCAAGGCCCTCAAGGCCTCCGTATCCATGCCCATCCACATCCACAGCCATGCCACCGCAGGGCTCGCCAGCATGGCGCAGATGAAGGGGATTGAGGCTGGCGCGCTCATCATTGACACCTGTCTGTCCGCCTTTTCTGAAGGCGCCAGCCACCCCACGACCGAAAGCATGGTCGCCGCTCTGGCGGGCAGCGAATATGACACCGGCCTCAGCCTGCCCCTGCTGCAGGAGATCACCGCCTATTTCACCGAAGTGCGCAAAAAATACTGGCAGTTCGAGATGAAGGCCAACCCGGTCGATACCCGCATCCTGGTCTCACAAGTGCCGGGCGGCATGATCTCCAACCTGTCCAACCAACTTAAAGAACAAAACGCGCTGGACAAGATGGATCAGGTCATGGCCGAAATCCCCCGCGTACGCGCCGACCTGGGTTTTCCGCCACTCGTCACGCCGACCTCGCAGATCGTCGGCACCCAGGCCGTACTCAATGTGCTCACCGGCGGCCGCTACAAGTCCGTCACCAACGAGGTCAAAAACTACCTGCTCGGCCGCTATGGTGCGGCCCCCGGTGCCGTCAATGAAGAGGTCAAAAAGCTTGCTGTCGGCGATCAGGAGGTCATCACCTGCCGTCCGGCGGATCTCTTGTCAGACGAGCTCGACCGTCTGCGCAGCGAGGCCGAAGGTCTGGTGAAATCGGATGAAGATGTACTGACTTACGCCATGTTCCCGGATCTTGGCCGCAGTTTCCTGCAAGAACGGGCGGCCGGCACACTCACCCCAGAAACCCTGTTGCCGCCGGATTCACGCGAGGCCATGGCCTGCCCGGCGGTGTACGCGCCCTCTGAATTCAATGTCACCCTGCACGGCGAGACCTTCCACATCAAGATCAAGGGCACCGGCCGTGACAAGGACAACGAACGCCCCTTCTATGTGCATGTCGATGGCGTTGCCGAAGAGGTCCTGCTCAAATCCCTGGATGAAATTGAGGTCACGCCCTCTGCCTCCACCCGCAAAACGGGCTCCAAGAGCGGCGCTTCCAAGGAGGCCTCGGCGCGGCCGCGCCCGACCCATGCGGGTTGTGTCACCACCGCCATGCCCGGCAGCATCGTTGAGGTCAAGGTCAAGGCCGGTGACAAGGTCAAGGCCGGCGATGGCGTCCTGGTCATCGAGGCCATGAAGATGGAAAACGAGATCCAGTCCGCCGTCAGCGGGACCGTGGTGGGCGTCCATGTAGCCAAGGGTGACGCTGTCACTCCGGACCAGGTGCTGGTCGAGATTCAACCCGAGTAAGCCGGCTTGCAACTCGTCCTGGCCTCCACCTCACCCTACCGCCGCGAACTGCTCGCCCGCCTGGGCGTACCGTTTGCGACTGTCGCACCGGAGGTGGACGAGACCCCGCACCCGGGCGAATCGCCCGCTGCCACAGCGGAACGCCTGTCGCTCGCCAAGGCGCGCGCCGTAGCCCAACAGTTCCCCGACGCGCTGATCATTGGTTCAGATCAGGTGGCCCTGCTCGAAGGTCAGCAGCTCGGGAAACCCGGCACGCACGACAAGGCCGTTGCCCAGTTGCAATCCATGCGCGGCAAGGCCCTGGAGTTTCACACCGCCCTGACCCTGCTCAACGCCCGCAGCGGCTCAACGCAAACGGCCACCGTGCTGGTACGACTGGTGATGCGCGACTACAGCGATGCGCAGATCGAGGCCTATCTCAGAAAAGACCAGCCCTACAACTGTTGCGGTTCAGCCAAGAGCGAATCGCTTGGAATCGGCCTGATTGCCCGTTTCGAGACCGAAGATCCCACCGCCCTGGTCGGCCTGCCGCTCATCAAGCTCACCGAAATGCTGGCCCGCGAAGGCCTGGATGTATTGACCTGGCCCGACTGAGATGGCCGGTGTGCTGTATCTGATCCCAACCCCGTTGGGCCCAACCCCGCTGGATAGCGTCCTGCCGGCCGAGACCCTGCGCATCACCACCCAGCTCAGCCATTTCATCGTCGAAAACGCCAAAACCGCACGCGCCTTCCTGAAACAGACCGGCACAATCCTGCCGCTGCAACAACTGGATCTCCGGGAACTCAACGAACACACCCCGGCTGCCGCGCTCAAAGAACTGCTCGCCCCCCTCCTCGCCGGCCAGGATGTCGGTCTGCTCTCCGAGGCGGGCTGCCCCGCCATCGCCGACCCCGGTGCGCCGTTGGTACGGCTCGCGCATGAACATGGCATTACAGTGCGGCCTCTGGTCGGCCCCTCCTCCATCCTGCTCGCCCTGATGGCATCCGGCCTGATCGGCCAGCGCTTCGCCTTCCACGGCTACCTGCCCACCAAGCCCGAGGCACGCATCGCCGCAATCAAGGATCTGGAACAACGCGCCACGCGCGATGACGCCGCCCAGGCATTCATTGAAACCCCTTATCGCAACGGGGCCATGCTGGAAACCTTGCGGTCCACCTGCCGCCCAGACACCTGGTGCACGGTTGCCTGCGACCTGACCCTGACCAGCGAGTGGCTACGGACCTTTCGCATGGCAGACATCATGAATCCGCTTCCGGACCTCAACAAGCGGCCCTGTGTATTCATCATTTATCGCCAGGGCCGCCGTCCCTGAACAGGCCGGGCCGCAAAACCAGGCCACGCCGGCACGACTGAAACCTGCTCCACCCTTCTCCACCCGGCACTCTTTGCCCTTTATACTCACACGCCATGCAAGTGACGAAATTCCGTGTATGGCTGTTTTCCCTGATGCTGGTGTGCTTCCAGCAACTGGGTTTCGCGCACGCCATTACCCATTTCACGTGTACCCATTTCACGGAACATTCGCACGCCTCCACCCAGGAGGCCGACCACGCCGATGCCGTCTGTGAACTGTGCGAATTACACGCCCAGACCGGAACCGGCCTGTTGCCGCAGTTGCCGCGGTGGGCACCGGTCAGCACCGCGCCGACCTATCTCGCGCCCGCCCCCCAACCCTGCTTAACCCGCTTCAGCCGGCGCTATCACAGCCGCGCCCCACCCGTTCTCGCCTGACCCTCCCCGTTCCTGTCCCGTTGTGCGCCTATGCGTAACGGATTGCTCTGGTCATTTTCGAGAAAACTGATGTCTACTTTGTCTTATTCCGCCTGCCGCCCGCGCAGCGGTCAACGCCCGTCCACCCTGCTTTTGGCCCTGAGCACCGCCATGGCCAGCAGTTTGTGCATCGCCCCGGCTCTCGCTGGAGGGCACACCATAACCCCGGAAGTCTCTTTTACCCTGCAAGCCTTGTACGCCGACATGGCGGCCGGCGAACGCCATATCTCCGGTTTTTTGCCCGAGGGACACGCCCACGGCTGCAACCCGGAAAAACTCTGTCTTGACCACAGCGAGTTCGGGCTGGCCGCCAACCTGACCCCGACCCTGCGCGCATCCGGCAGCGTGATCTTTGTCGATGCCGAAGACAAGGGCGAGGTCGAAGAACTTTGGCTGCAACAGGTCGGCGTCCTGCCCGGCGTCAGCCTTAAGGCCGGCCGCTTCTTGAGCGAGCTGGGCTACGCCAACAGTCAACACCCGCACGCCCGGGACTTTGTCGGCAGCAGCCTGATGAACTCGGTATTGAGCGGCTCGCACCTGATCCACGATGGCGTGCAAATGAAATGGCTGGCACCCACCGAGCGCTTTGTCGAGGTCAACGCAGAATTGGCCAAGAAATCGGATAACAGCCCAAAGGCCTGGAGCCTGGGCGCGCATCTGGGCGATGATCTCGGCACCAGCCACGCGTGGCGGGCGGGCCTCACCTACCTGCACGCCAAACCCGTCAATCGCGCAGGGCATGTTGACGATAGCAATGAGGTAGAAGCTCATACAACTTTCACCGGCACCAGTAAAACCTGGGTGGCCGATGTCCTCTGGAAATGGGCGCCGGACGGCAACAGCAAGGAACGTCATCTCAAACTGCAGGCTGAATACTTCCACCGCACCCAGGATGGCCAACTCACCTGTGAAGATAACCGCGCAGATAACGGCGCTTGCACCGGCACCACCAGCGCCTTCCGTAGCAAGCAATCCGGCGGATACGCCCAGGCGGTGTATCAGTTCATGCCGCGCTGGCAGGTCGGTGTGCGTTATGAACGGCTCGACAGCGGCACGCTCGATTTTTCCTTGCCCATCGAGCTGGCGGCCTATAAGCCCTCGCGGCACAGCGTCATGCTTAATTTCAGCCCCAGCGAGATGAGCAACCTGCGCCTGCAATACAACCGCGATACCTCGATGCAGGGCGCACCGGATGACCAATGGCTGCTCCAGTATGTGCAGAGCTTTGGTGCCCACGGCGCCCACCGCTTCTAAGCCCTGTCTCCATCCTGCCGCTGGGCGGGATGGCACCTTTGGAGAGTGTTATGCGTTTTCTGATCATCCTGAATTTGGCATTGCTGTTGGGCCTGACCCCGGCGCATGCGAAATTGACCGTCCTGGCCTGCGAGCCGGAATGGGCGAGCCTGGTGGCCGAACTCGGCGGGGCGCAAGTGAGCGTCAGCAGCGCCACCCACGCGCGCCAGGACCCGCATCATATTGAGGCGCGCCCGTCCTTGCTCGCGCAGGCGCGGCGGGCCGACCTGTTGGTGTGCACCGGGGCGGAGCTGGAGGCAGGCTGGTTGCCGCTGTTGCAGCGCGAGTCGGGCAATCCGGCCATCCAGGTCGGCACCCCGGGTTATTTTGAGGCCGCAGCGTTTGTCACCCTGCTCGACAAACCCCAACCCGGTCAGCATTTAGCCGGCCATGTGCATACCGCTGGTAATCCGCACCTGCATCTCAACCCCCACAATCTGGTGCCTATTGCCCGCGCCTTGAGCCAGCGGCTGCAACAACTGGACCCCACCCAGGCCGCCTTTTATCGCGAGAAGGGCACTGATTTTCTGGCCCGCTGGCAAGCCGCCATCAGCAAATGGGAGCAACAGGCGGCCCCTTTGCGGGGCCGGAATGTCGTCGTGCAACACGGCAGCCTGGCCTATTTGCTGCGCTGGATCGGCCTGCAGGTTGTCGCCGATCTGGAGCCGATACCCGGCGTGGAACCGTCGGTGAACCACCTGACCAGCCTCGCCAGCAGCCTGCGTCCCGGCGCGGCCATCGCCATTCTGCGCACCCCGTATCAGGCGGCCCGGCCGGCGGAATGGTTAGCCAGCCGTAGCCAGATTCCGGTGCATGTTCTTCCCTACACGGTGGGCGGGAATACCGCGGCAAAGGATTTGTTTGGCCTCTTCGACAGCAGCCTGCGGGTGCTGACAGCCCCATGATGTTGGACCTCAATCGTCCCGAGTGGGTCTTTCTGCCGGCCGCGCTGGCAGGTCTGTTGGTCCTGGCCAGTCATGTCCCTCTGGGACGCCAGGTCTTGCAACGGGGCATCGTGTTTCTCGACCTCGCCATCGCCCAGCTCGCTGCAGTCGGTGCGCTGCTGGTACAACAAGCCGTTCCCGGCGCGGCCAGCGGCTGGGTTGCGGCGGGCGGGTTGCTGGTCGCCTTGCTGGGAGCGGCCTTTTTACACGCCATGGAACGCCATGCGCCCGAGCGGCAAGAGGCGTTGATCGGGGTTGTGTTCATTAGCGTGGCCAGTTTCACCCTGGTGCTCGTCAGCCATGACCCGCACGGCGGCGAACATCTACAGACCCTGTTGGGCGGGCAAATCCTGTGGACGCGGCTGGAAGATTTATGGCTCCTGGGGCTGGTGGCGGTCCTCGTCGGCCTGCTACGCTGGCTCAGCCCAGACGCCTTTCAGCGCTATTTCTACGCCCTGTTTGCCATCGCCATCACCGCCTCGGTACAGATCATCGGTGTGTATTTAGTCTTTGCCTGCCTGATCATTCCGGCGCTAGCAACGCTGGGTCAGACCCGTGCGGCGCATCGCCAGGCGTGGGGGCTGGGTGCCCTTGGGGTGTTGACCGGTCTCCTCATCTCCGTGCGCTGGGATTGGCCAGCCGGTGCCGCGATGGTGTTGGCCATGGCGGGCTGGGCTGCGGTGTATTGGGCCCTGCACATTGACCCAGCGCGAGATCAGGAAAACACCCCAGTCGACAAATAACGGTCGCCGCGGTCGCAGACAATACTGACGAGGGTGGCGTTTTCGACCTCGGCAGCGATCTGCAACGCGGCGCAGAGCGCACCGCCCGAGGAGACGCCGGCAAAGATGCCTTCCTCACGCGCCAGGCGGCGCGTCATTTCCTCCGCTGCCTGTTGGCCCACATAGATCATTCGGTCCACCCGCGAAAAATCGCAGATCGCCGGCAGATAGGCCTCCGGCCATTTGCGAATGCCGGGGATCTGCGCGCCTTCCTCTGGCTGCACACCCACAATCTGAATGGCGGGATTTTGCGCCTTGAGATAACGCGAACAGCCCATGATCGTGCCGGTCGTCCCCATGCTGGAGACAAAATGGGTTATCGCACCGCCGGTGTCACGCCAGATCTCCGGGCCCGTGGTGTCAAAATGCGCCTGCGGGTTGTCCGGATTGGAGAATTGGTCGAGCAAGCGCCCCCCGCGTTCACGGGCAATCGCTTCAGCACGGTCACGAGCGCCCTCCATCCCGGCCTCACGGCTCACCAGCACCAACTCGGCACCATAGGCGCTCATCGCCCAGCGCCGCTCCATGGACAAATGCTCGGGCATCACCAGCACCATCTTGTAGCCCATCATCGCCGCCGCCATCGCCAGCGCGATACCGGTGTTGCCCGATGTCGCCTCGACCAGGGTGTCACCCGGCCGGATCTCGCCGCGTTCGGCCGCGCGCTGGATCATGCTGAGGGCGGGACGGTCCTTCACCGAGCCCGCCGGATTGTTACCCTCAAGTTTCAGCAAGAGGGTGTTGCCGCGCCCAAGGCCCAGGCGTTTCAAGCGCACCAGCGGGGTATTGCCGACGGTATTCTCGATGTGCGGATAATTCACGCCGTCACCTCGACATGGATGGCTAACAGGGCCGCCAGCGGATCAGGGGCCTGGGTAATCGGACGGCCAATCACCAGGTAATGCGCGCCAGCGGCCAAGGCCTGGGTCGGGGTCAGGATGCGTTTCTGATCCCCAAGCTCCGCCCCCGCAGGGCGGATGCCCGGGGTGACCTTGATAAAACCATCACCGAGAGTCTCACGCAGCATCGTGGCCTCGCGCGCTGAACAGACCACCCCCTCCAGCCCGGCCTGTTGCGCCAGCCGCGCCAGGCGCAACACCTGGTCCTGAGGTTCGCAATCAAGACCTATGTCGTGCAAATCCTTGCCCTCCATGCTGGTCAGCACGGTGACCGCAATCAGGTGCGGCGGATGCTCAAAATCCATCAGGGCCTCGCGCGCCGCCTGCATCATGGCCAGGCCGCCGCTGGCATGGACATTGACCATCCACACCCCCAGTCGTGCCGCCGCCTTGCACGCCGCCGCCACGGTATTGGGGATATCGTGGAACTTGAGATCAAGAAAAACGCTATGGCCGAGGCTATGCAGATCCTCGATCAGGTCCGGTCCGGCTGCGACAAACAACTCCTTGCCCACCTTAACCCGGCAACGCATGGGATCCAGTTGACGCGCCAGGGCCAGCGCGGGAGGGGCCTCGGGATAATCAAGGGCCACAATAATACGAGGGTCATGCATGGGAATGTATGGGGATAGATTAGAGTCAGTCGCGATGCAAGCGTTCCGGCGCGAGGGTCTCCCAACGCGCACAGGCCGGACATTGCCAGAAATGTTGCCGCGCCTTGAAACCACAGCTACGGCATTGATAATAGGACTGCGCACTCGCCTGCCGATGCACAAGGTCTTGGGCCGTGCGCAGTTCCAGACTCGTCTGAGCAGAGGCCGTCTCGGCCTGCAGCCAGTCATCCAGCACGAGCAGATCCGGCTTCTTGAGCAAGGCCGCCGCCGCCATGTCGCGGGCGGCCGCCCAACCGTGATGCGTCGCCACCAGCGAGAACAGGCTGTGCGCCAGGTCGGCGCTGGCATGGCGATCCAGACAGGCCTGCAGGTAAGTCAGGCCCGCCTCGGCCTCCCCCAGGCGCTGGCTGGCGGCAAAGATGCGTTCCGCCACGAGCGGCAGATACGCCGACTGCACCTGTTCGACACGCTTCCAGTGCGCCAGGGCCGCCCGATCATCGCCGGCCTGTGCATCCAGGTCGCCCAATAGAATCAAGGCCCGCACCGATTTCGCACTCACCGCAACCGCCTCGGCCAGATGGCCACGCGCGGCGTCGGTTTGTCGCTCCTGAATCGCATTCAGCGCCTGCTCACAGAGGTAGTGGGCAATCTCGGCATCGCCCCCGCCCGCGCCCAAGGCCGCCAGTTTGCGCAAGGTATCGGCCGCCTGGGCCCATTCCTTTTCGAGAACAAAGATCTGTTGCAGGTTCTGCAAGGCCTCGCGTGCGTAGGGGCCCTTCTGCAACTGCCTGAAGGTGTCCTCGGCCCGATCCAGCATGCCGGCCTTGTGGTAATCCTGGCCCAGCTCATAGAGCGCGCGCTGGCGCTGGCTCGCATCCAGATCGGTACGATCCACAAGATTCTGATGAACCCGCAAGGCACGATCCACCTCGCCCCGACGGCGAAACAGGGCGCCCAGCGCAAAATGCAGATCCAGGGTATCCGGGTCCAGGCGGGCTAACTCAAGGAAGGACTCGATAGCCTGATCGGGTTGTTCATTGAGGAGATGACTCAGACCCTTGAAATAGGATTCCGGAACGGCACGCGACTCCTTGATCACATCGCGCAGATCGACTCGCGCCGCTAACCAGCCCAGCGCAAAGAAGAGTGGCAGTAACAACAGGTGCCAGATTTCAAGTTCCATGCAGTGGGTCGGAGGAGTTCAAGGTAGCGGGATTGTAACGGAGCTTTGCTTAGTAGCCCTAAGGTATTTCCGCGCCAGAACGCCCGCCCTAAAACAAAACACCCGCCAAAAAAGGCACCCGAAGACAAAAAAGACACCCAAAGGTGTCTTTTCTGCGAGCGGTACCTACAGATGCCCCGGGTAGCGGGTCAATCTTTCGGCGACTCAGCCATCTTGTTGCCCACGCCATCGACGCGATCACGCAATTCCTTGCCGGCCTTGAAGTGCGGGACGAACTTGCCGCCCACCTCCACGCGATCACCGGTCTTGGGATTGCGCCCGACCCGCGGCGGACGCCAGCTCAGGGAAAAGCTGCCAAAGCCGCGAATCTCGATGCGACGACCCGCCATCAAGGTATCCACCATCAGATCAAGGATAGTCTTGACCGCGAGTTCCCCATCCGTTGCGAGCAGATGGGGATGACGCGCAGCCAGCCGGTCAATCAATTCCGACTTGGTCATGACTCACCCGTTAGCTGTTGTTTTCGAGCTTAGCCTTGAGCAATGCGCCCAGATTGGTGGTTCCGGCATTGACCTGCTGCTCGGACGCAACCTTCTTCATTGCGTTCGCCTGCTCGGCCATGTCGCGGGCCTTCACCGACAGGTTGATCTGGCGGTTCTTGCGATCCACATTGATGATCACGCATTCCACCACATCCCCATCCTTCAGATGGGTACGGATGTCCTCGACGCGCTCACGCGACAGCTCGGATGCGCGCAGATAGCCCTCGATTCCCTCGGCCAACTGGACCACGGCGCCCTTCGCGTCCATCGACTTGACCGTGCCGCTGACAATGGCACCCTTGTCGTTGGTCGTCACATAGCTGGTGAACGGATCAATGTCGAGCTGCTTCACGCCCAGGGAAATGCGTTCCTTGTCGGTGTCGATGGCCAGCACCACGGCATGAACCTCGTCACCCTTCTTGTAGTCACGCAGGGCCTCTTCGCCCGGCTTGTCCCAAGACAGGTCGGACAGGTGCACCAAACCGTCGATGTTGCCGTTGAGGCCGATGAAGATACCGAAATCGGTGATCGACTTGACCTGACCGGTGACCTTGTCGCCCTTCTTGACATTCATGGAGAAGTCTTCCCACGGGTTGGCGCGGCACTGCTTCATGCCCAGAGAAATGCGACGACGGTCCTCGTCGATCTCCAGCACCATGACCTCGACCTCGTCGCCCAGGGAAACCATCTTGCCCGGGTTGACATTCTTGTTGGTCCAATCCATTTCGGACACATGCACCAGGCCTTCGATGCCCGGTTCGATCTCGACGAAGCAGCCGTAGTCGGTCAGATTGGCAACCTTACCGAACAGACGGGTCTTGGCCGGATAACGACGCGCCAGGCCCACCCACGGATCTTCGCCCAGCTGCTTCATGCCCAGGGAGACGCGGCCGCGCTCCTGGTCAAACTTGAGCACCACGGCGGTGACTTCTTCACCCACGGCGATGACTTCGGACGGGTGCTTGACACGACGCCAGGCCAGATCGGTAATGTGCAGCAGGCCATCCATGCCGCCCAGATCAACAAAGGCACCGTACTCGGTAATGTTCTTGACCACGCCCTTGATGATGGCGCCTTCCTTCAGGGTCTCCAGCAGAACGGCACGCTCGGCGCCCGTGCTGACTTCCAGAACAGCCTTGCGCGACACAACCACATTGTTGCGCTTGCGATCGAGCTTGATGACCTTCAGGTCGGTCTCACGATTTTCAAACGGGGTGGTGTCCTTGACCGGACGGTTGTCCAGCAACGAACCCGGCAGGAAGGCACGGATACCATTGACCATAACAGCCAGACCGCCCTTGACCTTGCCCTGTACCTGACCCTTGATCACGCGGCCCTCTTCCATGGCCTCTTCCAGATCCAGCCAGGCGGCCAAACGCTTGGCACGATCGCGCGACAACTTGGTCGCACCAAAACCGTCTTCGATGGACTCAATAGCCACCTTGACGAAATCATGCAACTTGACCTCGATCTCACCCTTGTCGTTGAGGAACTCTTCCAGGGGGATCAGGCTCTCGGACTTGAGGCCGGCGTTGACGGTAACAAAGTTGTGATCGATTCCCACCACCTCAGCGGTGATGATCTCGCCGGAACGCATCTCCTGACGGGCGATGCTCTCTTCAAAGAGGGCGGCAAAAGATTCCATGGATTCGACGGGGGTTGCAGTAGCAGTAGACATAAGGGCTCGTTAAAAAACCGAAAGGCAAGGTGCCGGATCGGGCTGCGTTAGGATCGCAATAAAAAAACCGCAGGACAGCCCTGCGGGTCGTCAATTCAGCCGGGCCATCAGGCCTGGCTGGATGCCTTCGCGTACGCTACCAGGACCCAATTCACGGCATCATCAATGCCCATGTTCGAGGTCTCCAGCAACTGCGCGTCGGCGGTCTTCTGCAAGGGTGCTGCGGCTCGGGCGGCATCACGCGCATCCCGCTCCTGAAGGTCTTGCAAGAGGGCCGCAAGATTAGCACTGAATCCTTTTTCGATCAACTGTTTATAGCGCCGATCTGCACGCACCTCAGCGCTCGCTGTCAAAAATACCTTGAGGTCCGCGTCCGGGAAGACCACCGCGCCCATATCGCGCCCATCCGTCACCAATCCAGGGGCCTTGCGAAAGCCCCGCTGCAACTGTAGTAGCGCCGCACGCAAGGCCGGCAACGCGGCAATTTGCGAAGCGGCACGACCGGCCTCCTCGGTGCGAATGGCATCGCCCACCGCCACCCCCGCCAGCCACACCTCCACTCCGTCAAAGCGCAGGTCAAGGGCGGCCGCGAGACGCGCCAAGCCGTCCTCGTCATCCAGCGCCACGCCGCGCTGCTGCGCCGCATAGGCGGTCACGCGATAAATCGCGCCAGAATCAAGGTAATGAAAACCCAGGGCCTGCGCCACGCGCGCCGCCACCGTGCCCTTGCCCGAGGCAGAAGGGCCGTCAATTGCAATCACAGGAATTGTCATGTTCATCTCAGCGTTTCGTTAACCCGGATCCTTACACCCGAATCCGCGCAAACGCGTCGAAATAGGTCGGGAAGGTCTTGGCGGTACATTTCGGGTCGTTGATGCGTACCGGCGTGCCGCCGACGGCGACCAGCGAGAAGCACATCGCGATACGGTGATCGTCATAGGTATCAATGGCGGCGTTGGGTGTGAGCTTCTTCGGCGGCGTCACAAGGATGTAATCGGCGCCCTCTTCCACCGTGGCCCCCAGCTTGCGCAACTCGGTGGCCATGGCGGCGATGCGGTCGGTTTCCTTGACCCGCCAAGAGGCAATGTTGTTGAGCCGCGTCGGGCCATTGGCGAACAGAGCGACCACGCACAGGGTCATCGCCGCATCGGGGATGTGGTTGCAATCGAGCGTAATGCCTTCCAGCCGGTCGGCACAGCCACGCCGACATTCGATGGAGTTGGGGCCAAAGCTCAGCTCAGCGCCCATGCGCGCCAAGGCCTCGGCAAAACGCACATCGCCCTGAATGCTGTTGCGCCCCACGCCATCGACGCGCACCGGACCGTGGCCGATCGCCCCCGCCGCGAGGAAATACGAGGCCGACGAGGCATCACCCTCCACCTCGATCTCGCCGGG
>VGVU01000012.1 GCA_016873905.1 Betaproteobacteria bacterium
GCAAGCAACACAAAAACGAGATCCACCGGCATCCCGTCGGGCGCATCGTAATCCAAGGGTGTGGCCAGGCGGAAAAAGGCGCAGACCGCCTCCTTAAGCCCCTTGATGCGACCATGGGGAATGGCAATCCCATACCCCAGCGCCGTCGATCCCAGCTTCTCACGGGAGAACAGGCTATCGAACACCTCCGCAGAAGAGACCCCATGGCTCGCCTCGATGAGGCATCCCGCCTCTTCCAGCAAGCGTTTCTTGCTGGCGATGCTGGCCCCCGCCACGACATTGGCAGGGGCCAGCCATTTCGCAATCAGGTTCATGACATCACGACCAGCACATCAATCCATGCTGGCGCGTTTGATGCCACCTTCGTCGCGGTGCACGGCGCCCAGCTTTTCCTTGTGCTTGACGATCTGGCGGTCCAGCTTCTCTTCCAGTGCGTCGATGGCGGCATACATGTCCGGCTGAATCGCCTCGACATGGATATCCTTACCGGGGAGATGAACCTGAGCCTCGGCCTTGTGATTCAACTTCTCAACGCTCAGTGTCACGGTGACATCAATGACATGGTCAAAATGGTGACTAATGCGCTTCACGCGGTCTTCAACATAGCTGCGGATAGCCGAAGTGATTTCGAGGTGATGACCAGTAACGATAAGGTTCATGTTGAACTCCAAGTGGTTAAAAACGCCGGGCAGTGCCCGGTTCAAACAATCCTCCGGCGTTGCGTCGCCGGCTCAATATGCATCTGTTCCCGGTATTTTGCCACGGTCCGGCGCGCAATCCGAAACCCTTGTTGACCTAAGGCATCCGACAAGGTCTGATCCGACAGGGGCTGCGATGCCTTCTCGGCCCGAATCATCTGCCGCAACACGGCCTTGATGGCCTGGCTGGACGCCGTCTCACCGGCATCCGTCGCCACCGCATTGCTGAACAGGTGCTTGAACTCGATCACCCCCCGGGGGGTAAGCATGTACTTCTGCGTCGTCGCCCGAGAGATCGTCGATTCGTGCAGACCCAACTGATCGGCCACATCGCGCAAGATCAAGGGCCGCAAACCGGTGTCCCCGTGTTCCAGCCACCCCTGTTGGTGCGCCACCAAGGCCCGCGCCACCCTCAGGATGGTCTCAAAACGCTGCTGCACGCTACGAATCATCCAACGCGCCTCCTGCAACTGGGCCGCCAGCGTGCTCCCGCCTTCCTGATGGTTGAGGATGTTGGCATAAAGCGCATTGACGCGCAGACGCGGCATCGCCTCGGCATTGAGCTGAACCTGCCAATGGGCCTTGGCGCCCGTTCCGGTCTTGCGCACGATCACATCGGGAATGACATATTGCGTCGCCACGGCGGCATAGACCGCCCCAGGCCGCGGATTGAGCGAGGCCAGCAAGTCACGCACCGCCTGCAAATCCCCTTCGGAAGACAGCCCCAGAGCCCGCCGTAACTGACCGTACTCTCGCTCGGCCAACAAGGGCAGATGGTCGCTAACCAGCCGCAGCGCCTCCGTACGCCAAGGCGTGGTGACCGGCAGAGCCTGCAACTGCAGCCGCAAACACTCCCCCAGATCACGCCCACCGACCCCGACCGGATCCAAGCCCTGCAGCACCCGCAAGGCCACCTCCAGGCGCTCGTGCTCGTCCTCCGGCGAGTCTGGCAACAGGGCCGCCAACTCCTTCATATCAGTAGACAAATAGCCATCTTCACCGAGCGACTCGATCAGGATCTGGACCCGCTGCCGTATCGGCTCAGCGAGCCGCATCATGGCCACCTGATCCAGCAGATGCTGGCGCAGACTCAGCCCGGCCTGATCTTTGAGGTTGAAACCCTCTTCAAAGCCATACTCCTGGCCCTGTTTGCCGGCCCCGCCGCCCTCACCCCAGGCCAGATCCAGCGCCACCTCATCCCCCCCGCCGCCACGATCGGCCTCGGTAGCATGCATCTCAGGGTCTGCGTCCCCCTGCGCGGACTCACTGCCCGCCGACCCCAGCGGCAGATCATCACATTCCAACAGGGGGTTTTGCTGCAAAAGAGCACTGATCTCCTGATTGAGATCTAGGCTCGACATCTGCAACAAACGAATTGACTGCTGAAGTTGCGGCGTCAGGGCCAGTTGGGCGCGCAGCCCAAGATGAAGGTTTTGTTTCACGCAAAGGGACTCAAAATCAGAGCCGGAAGCCTTCACCGAGATAGACCCGGCGTACATCCTCATTGTAGACAATCTCGTCAGGACGGCCAGAAGTCATGACCCGCCCCTCGCTGAGGATGTAGGCACGATCGCAGATACCGAGCATCTCGCGCACATTGTGGTCGGTAATCAGGACCCCAATGTCACGCTCCACCAGAAAGCGAATGATTTTCTGGATATCAACCACAGAGAGCGGGTCGATGCCGGCAAAGGGCTCGTCGAGCAACACAAAACGGGGGCGCATGGCCAGGGTACGGGCTATCTCCACCCGCCGCCGCTCGCCGCCGGACAGGCTGGTCGCCGCCGCGTCGCGCAGGTGATCAATGTGCAGGTCATCGAGCAAATGCTGCAGATGCTCCTCCACGGCGGCCCCTTTGTGGCCCTGCAACTCCAGGATGGCGGAGATATTGTCGGCCACCGTCATGCGCCGGAAGATCGAGCTCTCCTGAGGAAGGTAAGACAATCCCAGCCGGGCACGACGATAGACCGGTTCATGGGTAACCTCGTGCTCATCAATAAAGATCTGCCCGCCATCGACCGGCACCAGGCCCACCAGCATGTAAAACGAAGTGGTCTTTCCGGCCCCGTTCGGCCCCAAAAGGCCGACGACCTCGCCGCTCGCAACCTCGATGGAGACATCCTGCAGGATCGTCCGGCGCCGATAACGCTTGCGCAGACCCACCGCGCGCAACAGACTCATTTAGACGCGGCCGGCATGGCCGGAGCAGACTTTGCTGGCAGGGGTGCTGGGATAGGATCCTTATCCGCCGCAGGCCCTGTCGAGGCCGGCGTCTTGCTCTGGATCACCGCAATGACCCGACCTGGCGCGGACGGTGTTGCACCCCCGCGCGCCTGGTAAACCTGGCTGCGCATGTCGTAAACGACACTATCGCTATGCATTTCCTGCAGATTGCCGCGTTTCAGGCGGGCCTGCCCGGTCAGCTTGACGATCTCGGTGCGGCCATCGTAATCGATGCGCTCAGCCCAGCCCTCTATGATGTGTCCGGTACCCTCTTCCTTTTGCCGGAATTGCGCCGGGCGGCCGTAGGCTGTACCGGTATTCAAGCCTCCGGCATCCTGCGCGATCTCGATCCGATCGCCATCAATCTGCATGCTGCCACGGGTCAGAACAACGCCCCCCTCATAAACGGTCAGTTTGCGGGCATCGTCGAGCCGCAAGCTGGCCGCATTGATATAGACAGGCTGCGCCATGTCGGCCTTTTCGGCCCATGCGCAGGCCGCTGTCCACAGGAGGGCGGCCAAGACAGCATTCGACATTAAATTTTTATTTTTCATAGACACTCCTCACTGGCCCGGCAAACTGCATGATGCGTGACTTGCCATCGGCCTCCATGCCCTGCGCATCAATACGGATCCGGCCCTGTCTTACCTGGACGGGCTTATCCGTCCGCACCCGATCCATGTTCAGCATGACCCGCAGGTAGTCCGTCGTCAAGACAAGGGTCTCGCCCCCGCGACTCGCCTCGCGCTGCAATCGTACCTCATCCAGAAAATAAAAATTGTCGTGATCTTCGGAAACCAGACCCCGCCGGGCCGTGATCTGCATCGGACTCCCCGCGGCCTGGAAACGATCGTAGCGCGGCTCAACCAGGCGCAGGGTGTCATCGTCCAGAAAATGCGTCATGCGCTGTGCCGTCAAGACCTGCGTCGTCGAAGACTGACGGCTCACCGAGGTCAGGCGCAGATCTTCAATAATCGTCCCGGGTTCGTGGCGAAACCCCCGCATGTCGAACAAATCAGCGAGGTGCGACACATCCTTCAACCACAGGGAAAGCATGGCCAGAATGGCCACCGTCACCATGGGCAGCACGGAACCAGCACGCCATGATGCCATCATCGCCATGTCAGCGATCGTACAAGGCGAGTTGCGCGGCCCAAGTTCCTTGCGCCCGCATAATGAGTTCACACAGTGCACGTGCCGCGCCGCGCCCCCCTTGATGCGGGGTCACAAAATGCGCTCGCGCCAGGACCTCGTCCGGGGCCTCCGGCACGGTCACGGCAAGGCCGCAGCGCCGCAGGATGGGAAGGTCAACCAGATCGTCACCGATACAGGCCACCTCGTCGTGGCTCAGGCCCGCCTCGCGACACAATTTTTCGTAGGCATCCAGCTTGTCCTCGGCGCCCTGATAAATACGCTCAATCCCCAGGTTTTTTGCCCGATGCAAGACCACATTCGAGGTGCGCCCAGTGATGATGGCTGGCTCGACCCCGCTGGCCTTAAGCATCTTGATGCCATGACCGTCACGCGAATTGAAGGCCTTGTATTCGTGCCCCTCGTTGTCGAAAAACAGACTGCCATCGGTCAGCACCCCGTCCACATCAAAGATCACCATACGAATACGGGATGCCCGCGCCAGAACCTGCTCGTATGTCTCTGCCATTACACCACCCCCGCACGCAACAGGTCGTGCATATTCAGCGCCCCCACCAAGCGGTTGTCCGCATCGACAACCAACATCCCATTGACGCGCCACTCCTGCATGCGCTCGACCGCCTCTACCGCCAGGGCATCGGCGTGGATCGTCCGCGGGCCGGCCTTCATGACCTCACGAATGGACGCTCCGCGCACATCGACATCGCGATCCAGGCAACGCCGCAGGTCGCCGTCGGTAAAGATTCCCACCAGGCCGCCTGCGGCATCGACGATGGCCGTCATGCCCAGACCCTTCCGCGTCATTTCAAGCAGGCCCGCCTTGAGGCTGGCCGCATCACTCACCACCGGCAGGGCCTCGCCGCTGTGCATCAGGTCACGCACATGGACCAACAGGCGCCGCCCCAACGAGCCCCCCGGATGGGTGCGCGCAAAATCCTCCGCCGTGAAGCCACGCGCATGCAGGGTCGCCACCGTCAGGGCATCCCCAATGGCCAGGGCCGCCGTCGTGCTGGCGGTCGGTGCCAGATTGAGAGGGCAGGCCTCCTGGGCCACAGCCGCCGCCAGATGCAGATTAGCCTCGCGCGCCAGGGTTGATTCCGGATTGCCGGTAATGGCGATCAGATAGGCCCCGCGCCGCTTGATCAGGGGCAAGATACTGACCAACTCGCCGCTCTCGCCCGAATTTGACAGGGCAATCACCACATCGTCGTGCTGAATCATGCCCAGGTCGCCATGGCTGGCCTCGCCGGGATGGACGAAGAAGGCCGGTGTTCCCGTTGAGGCCAGGCTGGCGGCGATCTTGCCGCCAATATGGCCGGACTTGCCCATGCCACTGACCACCACACGCCCCCGGCACGCCAGCAAGGCCCGGACAGCCGATACCAATTCCGGCCCAAGATGCTCGGCTAGCGCCGTCAGCGCCTCGGCCTCGATCTCAAGGGTACGGCGTCCCATAGCGAGAATCTCGTGATCTGGACACATGTGAGGAGTGGCAGGAGCTGTCATAATGAGGCGCATTGTAGCGTGACCTTTATCTTCTACCACAGACAACCGGTACACGAACAGAAACGATGCACACCACCCTGGGCCTGGTCCTCATCCTTCTCGCTGCCGCGGTACTCAGCACCGCCCTGTTTCGCAGCCTGCGTCTGCCGGCCATGCTGGGCTATGTCACGGTCGGCATCCTGATGGGGCCCTCGGGTTTCAGCCTTGCCAACAACGATGCCGAAACCCATGCCCTGGCCGAGTTTGGCATCGTGTTTCTGATGTTCTCCATCGGACTGGAATTTTCTCTCAGCCGTCTGCGGGCCATGCGCGGGCTCGTCTTCGGACTCGGCGGCCTGCAGGTTGGCCTAACCCTGCTGGTTGCCGCCGGCATTGGCTGGTCACTGGGCTTTTCCATTACAGAAGGTATCGTTCTGGGCGGCATCCTGGCCATGTCATCGACGGCCATTGTCAGCAAGATCCTCGCCGACCGGGGCGAACTCGACACCCCGCACGGCCAAATGATCATCGGCATTCTGCTGTTCCAGGACCTTGCCGTCGTACCGCTGATGATCTTCATCCCCGCTGTGGCCAGCGGCGTCGGGCTCGGTTGGGCCCTGGGCGCTGCCGCCTTGAAGGCCACCGCAGTTCTGGCTGTTATCCTGCTCCTGGGACAGCGCATCCTGCGGCCTTGGTTTCGCCTGGTGGCCGAACGCAAATCCTCCGAGCTCTTCATGCTCAACGTCCTCTTCATTACCTTGGGCCTGGCTTATCTGACGGCTCAAGCGGGTCTGTCGCTGGCACTGGGCGCCTTTGTCGCCGGTATGCTGATCTCGGAAACGGAATACCGCTTCCAGGTGGAAAGCGACATCCGTCCTTTTCGCGATGTCCTCATGGGGCTCTTCTTCGTCACCATCGGCCTGTCCCTTGATCTTGCCACCGTAATCGGGCAACTCCCCGCCGTGCTGATCGTTCTGCTCCTCGCGACCGTGGTCAAATTGGCCCTCATATTCCCGCTGGGACGCCTGCACACCCCCCACGCCTCCGACGCCTTGTTGACCGGGATTGGACTCGCCCAGGCCGGCGAATTTGGCCTCGTCCTGCTCACGCTCGCGGGCGAGAGCCAACTCTTCGAACCCCAGTTACGGCAAGCCATTGCCGCCGGCATGGTCCTTTCGATGCTGATCGCCCCCCTCCTGCTCCAGCACAGCAGCCACATCGTGCTCAGAATTTGCGGCGGCACCTGGCTGGAACGCGCTCGCGGCATCCACGAGATCTCCCGCAAGAGCTTCGGCATTGAAGAACATGTCATCCTCTGCGGCTACGGCCGGACAGGTCAGAGCATAGCTCGCATCCTGGAGGCCGAAGGCATTCCTTTCATCGCGTTGGATCACGATCCCAAACGCGTCAAGGCGGCGGCCGCGGCGGGTGACAATGTCGTGTTTGGCAACTGCAGCCGCCAGGAAGTTCTGATGGCAGCCGGCATCCGCCGCGCCAAGGCCCTCGTGATCAGCTTTGCCCATACCCCGACGGCGATCTCGGTTCTCGGTGCCGCCCGTCACCTGCACCCCGGCCTGCCTGTCTTGGTCCGTACTCTGGATGACTCCGACCTCGAAAAGGTCAAACAGGCCGGTGCCACCGAGGTCGTTTCCGAGGTCATGGAGGGCGCCCTGATGCTCGGATCACAAACCCTGTTAATGGCGGGAACGCCGCTGGGGCGGGTCCTCAAACACATCCGCCTGATGCGCGAACAGCGCTACAGCACCCTGCGCGGCTTTTTCCAGGGGGCCAGCGATGACGAAGAATCGGGGCCTGCCCAAGAACGCCTGACCACCCTGCTCATCGAGAAACACCGCATGGCGGCAGGTCGCAAGCTCAGCGAACTCGACCTCGTGAATGCCGCCGTCACCGTGGTTGCGGTGCGCCGCCACGGTATTCGTGCCGCAGACCCGTCACCGGATACGCGACTGCAAGCCGGCGACATGCTCGTTCTGCGCGGCCTGCCCGAAGATCTGGCCGCCATTACCGAACGCCTTTCCCGCCCGGTCTAGGAAAAACTAAGCCGCCAGAATGAGCCGCTTCATCTCGCTGACGGCAGGCGTCCAACCGGTAAAAATGGCCTGGGCAACGATGGCGTGACCGATGTTGAGTTCTTCAACTCCGGGAATGGCGGCGATGGCCTGAACATTTTGGTAATGCAGGCCATGTCCCGCATTGACCTGCAGCCCCAGGTCGATACCCTGGGCCACCGCCCGCCGAATCCGCTCCAGTTCCTCTACGGCCAACGCGCCTTCGGTCTCAGCGAAACGCCCGGTGTGAATCTCAACGACCGGCGCCCCAACCCTCCGGGCAGCCTCCAGTTGGCGCGTCTCCGCGTCAATAAACAGCGAGACCCGGATGCCCGCCGCCCCCAGTCGCTGACACGCATCGCGCATACGATCCATCTGCCCGGCCACATCCAGACCACCCTCGGTGGTGAGTTCCTGACGGCGTTCGGGAACCAGGCAGACATCCTGAGGCCGCACCTGCAAGGCAATGCCGATCATCTCCTCGGTCACCGCCATCTCCAGGTTCATGCGCGTCTTCAACAAGGGGCGCAGGGCAAACACATCGGCATCCTGAATATGACGCCGATCCTCGCGCAAATGCAGGGTGATCAAGTCAGCGCCCGCCGCCTCGGCTTGCAAGGCCGCCGCAACGGGGTCCGGGTAGGCTGTACCACGGGCCTGACGCAGGGTGGCCACATGATCAATGTTGACGCCGAGTTTTCGGGAAAATTTTCGGGAAAAGGAAGATGAATTCATGACCGTCAGAGCGTATTAAGATCAATAAGAAGTTGTCGGGTGTGCAGTTGGCCCGCACCAAGATGATGAGCAATCAACGCCCGCATCAACAGTTTACTGCCCTGCAGCACTGCTGGATGCGACCAGTCCCCCGCCGTCAGGGCCTGTAACATCGCGCCGGCATAGGACCCGTCTTCATCCCCCCCAGCGGTCTCCACCAGCCCAGTCTCGGGTCGCCAGCAATAACGCCGTTCGGCCTCTATTGGGGCACCGGCAGCCGTCTGATGCAAGGGCTCGGCATAGCCCATCTCTTCCAGAAGGACCAGTTCAAACCGACGCAGACAGCGCTCCGGTGTCTCACCGGCCACCAAGGCGCGCAAGGTCGCACCATACGCGTCGAACAGGGTCGCGTGAGCGTCTTCGGGCGGCAAGAGGCGGAGCAGCAATTCGTTCAGATAAAAACCACAGATCAAGGTCCCGCCGGCGAGGTCACGCAGGCCGCCCTGCCACTCGGCCGCATGCAAGGTACGCACGGCGCCCTTGCCAAACCAGGACAACGAGAGGGGTTGAAAGGCCAGCAAACGGGCCCGCAGCGAAGACTGAGGGCGGCGGCCACCCCGTGCCACCAGGCTTAGCCGACCATGCTCCCGGCTAAACACATCGACCAGGAGGCTGGTCTCGCGATAGGGCCGGGTGTGCAGGACCCAGCTCTCGGCCTGATCAACTCGGTCGGCCATGAGGGCTATTCGTGCCCCAGGCGCTTCAACATCGCCGCGCTGTCCATCCAGCCGGTCTTTACCTTGATCCAGCAGGTCAGATGAACCTTGGCCTCAAACAGTCGTTCCATATCCTGGCGCGACTCGCTGGCAATGCGCTTCATCCGCTCGCCCCCCGCGCCGAGGATAATGGGCTTGTGCACCTCGCGATCCACCAGGATCACGACCCCGATGCGACGCATCCCGGAAGGTTCCTGCGTAAACTGTTCAACCTCCACCGCCGTGCCGTAAGGAATCTCCTCGCCCGTCAGGCGAAAGACCTTTTCCCGCACAATTTCGGAAGCGAGAAAGCGCTCACTTCGATCGGTGATGGCATCCTCTTCAAACAGCGCCTCACCGGTTGGCAGATAGGGCTTGATAATGGCCAGCAAGCGTTCGGCCTCACTGGCCGTCCGCGCAGACAGCGGCACCAGCTCGGCGAACGGGAAACGCCCGGCCAAAGACTGCAGTTCCGGCAACAACCGGGCCTTATCGGTCAAAAGATCCACCTTGTTGAGCACGGCAATGACCGGGCGCGACTTCGGCAACAACGGCAACACCTGAGCATCGGCCGGGGTAAAACGGCCCGCCTCCAGCACCAGAATGATCACATCCACCTCGGCCAGAGCCTGCTGGACCGTGCGGTTCATGGCGGTGTTGAGTTGACTCTTGTGCCGGGTCTGATAGCCGGGCGTATCAACGAACACGAACTGGGCATCGTCCTCCGTGCGCACACCGAGGATGCGATGGCGCGTGGTCTGTGGCTTGTCGGCGGTGATGCTGATCTTGACCCCGACCAGGGTATTGACCAGGGTTGACTTGCCCACATTCGGACGCCCGACGATGGCGATCAGTCCCGTCTTCATGTCTTTAATTCCACCAACCCACATGCCGCCTCGGCGGCGGCCTGCTCGGCCGCCTTACGGCTGGCACCCCGGCCCTCGGTCCGCACATTGAGCGCCTCGACGCGACACTCCACCACAAAGGTCTGGGCATGCGCCTGGCCCTGGGTATCACGCAGGGTATATACGGGCAGGTTGATGCGCCGCCCCTGCAACCACTCCTGCAGACGGGTCTTGGCATCCTTGCCCTGTTGCTCCGGATCAATCACGGCCAACCGGGCCGAGAACAGTCTGGAAATCACCCCGCGTGCCGCTTCAAACCCACCGTCCAGCAAGACGGCGCCAAACACCGACTCCAGCGCATCGGCCAGGATAGAGGGCCGCCCCGTGCCGCCACTGCGAACCTCCCCCTCCCCCAGACGCAGCAATTCGCCCAGGCGCAGGTCCATCGCAATCTCGTACAAGGGCTGCTGACTGACCAGATTGGCGCGCAGACGCGACAGGCGGCCTTCCTTGATCTGCGGAAAGCGCTCGTAGAGCAGGAGACCGATGCACAGATTGAGCACCCCGTCGCCGAGAAATTCGAGCCGTTCATTGTTGTTGGCCGCAAAACTGCGGTGGGTCAAGGCGTCCACCAGGATCTGCGGCGCCTGAAACCGATAACCCAGTCGTTCCTGCAGTCGCGATAAAAGGTCAGACATCCGCAATCAACCGGCCAATCCGCTTGGGGGCCTCAAGGTTTTTAAGGGCCGTGGCCAGATCGTCAAAATTCCACCAGATGAAGAAAGCGCGCCCCACGATATTCCGGTCGGGAACAAAACCCCAATAGCGCGAATCGTTCGAGGCATCGCGATTGTCACCCATCATGAAATAGTGCCCGGCCGGTACGGTGCAACGAAAACCCGCATTTTCATAACGGCAATTGTCGCGGAAGGCAAAGTCGCCCTGAACCTGATGTTCGATCACCGGCGGCATACTCGGCACCACCAGGTTGGTATGCGCACCGGAATCGAGAGTCTCACGATACTGCTGGCCACGCACCCAATTCAGCCCGCCCGCCTCGTACGCATATTCACTCGTCGGAGACCTGACGACGGGCCGGCCATTGATGATCAAATGCTTGTCGGCGCGATACTCGACCGTATCACCCGGCACGCCCACCACCCGCTTGATGTAGTCCAGGCGCTCATCCTGCGGAAAACGGAAAACCACGACATCCCCGCGCTGCGGTTCCCCGAGGGCGATGATTTTCTGGTTAATCACCGGCAGGCGGATGCCATAGTCATACTTGTTGACGAGGATGAAGTCGCCAATCTGCAAGGTCGGGATCATCGAGCCGGACGGGATCTTGAACGGCTCAACCAGGAAGGAACGGAGCAGGAATACCGCCAGGATGACCGGGAAGAAACTGCGTGCATATTCCACCAGCAGTGGCAGCTTGGCATCCTCGGCCCGCCGCGAAGCAGGCCGATAGCGCTGGAGCAAGTAATCGGCCAGCCAGATGCCGCCCGTCACGAGGGTCGCGGTGAGCAGGATGAGAGCGAAGTTCATGCCCACCTCCACCAAGCCGTCTCAAGCGCGGCGAGGCGCCCCCTCGGAGGGCGCGAACATGGTGAGCGGGGAGGCCTCATTTTCCATCTCCGATCTGCAGGATGGCCAGGAAGGCCTCCTGAGGAATCTCGACATTACCAACCTGTTTCATGCGCTTCTTGCCTTCCTTCTGCTTCTCAAGCAGTTTTTTCTTGCGGGTGATGTCGCCACCATAGCACTTGGCCAGCACATTCTTGCGCAACGCCTTGACGGTCTCGCGCGCGATGATGTGCGCACCGATGGCGGCCTGCACCGCGATATCGAACATCTGGCGCGGAATCAACTGGCGCATCTTGGCCACCAGTTCGCGGCCCCGGTATTGCGCGGTCGAGCGATGTACGATCAGCGACAGGGCATCGACCTTTTCGCTGTTGACCAAGACATCCAGCTTGACCAGGTCATCCGCCCGGAATTCCTTGAATTCGTAATCGAGCGAGGCGTAACCGCGCGAGGTTGACTTGAGCCGGTCAAAGAAATCCATGACCACCTCGTTGAGCGGCAGGTCGTATTTCAACATCACCTGACGGCCCATGTAACGCATGTCCACCTGGCTACCGCGTTTCTGGTTGCACAAGGTCATCACATTGCCCAGATAGTCCTCCGGGACCAGGATGGTTGCCGTGATGATCGGCTCGCGCACCTCCTCGATCTTGGACGGATCCGGCAGACGCGCCGGATTTTCCACCTCCACCAAGGTGCCGTCCTTCATCACCACCTCGTATTCAACCGACGGGGCCGTCGTGATCAGGTTCTGGTTGTATTCCCGCTCCAGACGCTCCTGCACGATGTCCATGTGCAGCAAGCCAAGAAAACCACAGCGGAAACCAAAGCCCAGCGCCTGCGAGGTCTCCGGCTCAAAATGCAGGGCCGCATCGTTGAGCTGCAACTTGGTCAGGGCATCGCGCAGGCTGTCATATTCGTGCGAATCAACCGGATAAAGTCCGGCAAAAACCTGCGACTGCGCCTCCTTGAAACCCGGCAGGGGTTCAGCGGCCGGCGCACTCACCAAGGTGACGGTATCGCCCACCTTGGCCGCACGCAGTTCCTTGATGCCGGCGATGATAAATCCCACCTCGCCGGCCGACAGTTGCTCGCGTTGCACCGACTTGGGCGTGAACACGCCCACCTGCTCGGTCAGGTATTCGGCCGCCGAGGCCATCATGCGGATCTTTTGCTTCGGCCTCAGAATGCCATCCACCACCCGCACCAGCATGACGACGCCGACATAATTATCGAACCAGGAGTCGATGATCAGGGCCTTGAGCGGCGCATCCGGATTGCCCTTGGGCGGCGGCACCCGCGCCACCACCAGCTCAAGCACCTCCTCAATCCCGAGGCCCGTCTTGGCCGAGCAGCGCACCGCATCACTGGCATCAATGCCGACGATATCTTCAATTTCTTCCGACACCCGATCCGGATCGGCCGCCGGCAGATCAATCTTGTTCAGCACCGGGAAGACCTCGACCCCCAGCTCGATGGCGGTATAGCAGTTCGCCACCGTCTGGGCCTCGACACCCTGCGAGGCATCCACGACCAGCAGCGCCCCCTCGCAGGCGGACAGGGAGCGGGACACCTCATAGGAAAAGTCCACATGTCCGGGGGTATCAATCAGGTGCAGGTCATAGGTCTTGCCGTCCCGCGCCTTGTAGGTAAGTGCCGCTGTCTGCGCCTTGATGGTGATGCCACGCTCCTTTTCCAGATCCATGGAATCGAGAACTTGGGCATCCATCTCGCGCCGCTCCAGCCCCCCGCAATATTCGATCAGGCGATCAGCGAGCGTCGACTTGCCATGGTCGATGTGGGCAATGATGGAAAAATTGCGGATGTGATTCATATTTGGGCGCGGAGCGGACAGCGTGCTTAAAAACCGTGCAATTCTACACGAGGCCGACCTATCCCGTTCCTATTCCGCTCCCGACTGTCCCGTTCCCGACTTTGTGCCTGCCATCAGAGCCGACTGCCGCGCTCGATAACAATCCCCAACTCCCTGACATTGCCGAGAATGGCCAGCTTGCGCACCGTAATCCGCACCCAAGGCGCCCCAAATTCACCGCGCACGATCTCGGCAATATGCTCACCCAGGGTCTCGACCAGACGCAGCGGCTTATCCGCCAGACTTTCCTGGATGCGCTGCGCCACCCGACCATAGTCAATCGTGTCGGCGATCGCATCGCTATGCCCCGCCTTGTGGTCATACAACCCAATCTCCAGATCAATGAGTACCGGCTGCGGGGCCTGGCGCTCCCATTCGTACAGGCCAATGGTGAGATCAAGACGAAAATCGTGCAGGAAAAGGATGTCCATGGAATCAACACTTAAGCGATGCAATCAAGGTCTGCTATTCTACAGTCCATGACGACCACCCTGCTGACTCTCCTCGCGGCCTATCTGCTCGGCTCCCTGTCTGCCGCCGTGCTGCTGTCGCGCGCCTTTGGCCTACCCGATCCGCGCAGTTACGGCTCCGGCAATCCCGGCGCCACCAATGTGCTGCGCACCGGCAACAAGAAGATCGCGGCCCTGACCCTCCTCGGTGACGGGATCAAGGGCGCGCTGGCCGTCTGGCTCGCCATGGCCATGGGCACCCAATTTTCCACCCAGAGCTGGCTCCCCGCGCTGGCCGGACTCGCCGCCTTCGTCGGCCACCTCTGGCCCGTCTTCTTCGGCTTCAAGGGCGGCAAAGGGGTTGCCACAGCCCTCGGCGTCCTGCTGGCCCTTAACCCCTTGCTCGGCCTTGCCACCCTGCTGACCTGGCTGGCCATCTTTGCCCTGACCCGAATATCGTCGCTCTCCGCCCTTGTAGCCTCCGCCGCTGCCCCCTTCTTTGCCGCCGGACTGGACGAGCCGGGTCTGGGCGCACTGGTCATTCTGGTCATCCTGATCTTCTGGCGGCACCGCACCAACATCCAGCGCCTCATCCGGGGCGAGGAAGGCGGTTTCCGTAAATCTTGAGGGAGGTGTCATGGCCTGGTTCGAAAAGGAAATGGACTATGCGCGCGATAACCTGACGGCAGCCTCAGACAGCGTCATCAATCGCGCCGGCGACCGTCTGGACGCTGTCATGCAAGCCGCCGTACAGCAGGCCGGGAGCGAGTTACAGGCCGTGGTCGGGACCGCCAGCAAGGAAATCGACGCCAAGCTGGACAAGATCTCCCAAGAATTGCACGACCAGCGCAGCCTGACCAAGGACGATGTGCGCGATCTGGTGGATTACGCCGCCGAACGCCTGTCAGGCGTACTGGACCAGCGCATTGCCGTCATGAAGAGCGAAATTTCCACCCTGGTGCAGGAAAAGACCGAGTACTTCAAGGCCGAGATTGACGACTTCTTTATCCGTCGCCAGCGCGATCTGGCCCGGGAACGACAGCGTCTGGTCATCAACATTGCCCTCGCCTTTCTCGCCTCCATCGCCGTGGGCGCCGTCTCCCTGTTCTACAAAGGCATCGACCAGATCGACATGCTGTCGGTGTTCCGCATCGTACTCGCCTCGCTGGCCGGCGGTTACAGCGTCTATCTGGTCATCGGCATGTTGCGCTACTGGCTGAGCCTCGCCGAACACGAGAAGGACATGGTTTATGTCGCCGCCCGCTACTGGGGCTGGCTCAGGCCCGCCAGCGTGCTTGGATCCTTCACCCTGATGTTGCTTCTGGGCGGCCTCTCACTGGCCCTGATCTTCCCGGACGAGGCCTTGCGGATCCTGCACCTGCAGAAATGGGTGGAAAACACCATCAGCCTCACCCCGCGTCCCTGACGCAACCGTTGCGGTTTCCGTCAGGCGGCCTGCAACTGACTCAAATCCCAACGCGGACGGACCGTAAAGACGCCATCCGCGGCCGGCGCATCCGCAAGCAGGCGTTGCGCCCCAGCATAGGCGATCATGGCCCCGTTATCCGTACATAACGCCAGCGGGGGGTAATAAACCGTCGCCCCCACTCGCGCCGCCTCGGCATTCAGGCGCGAGCGCAACAGGGTATTGGCACTGACCCCGCCCGCAACCACCAGACGATGAAAACCCGTCTGCTTGAGCGCCCTCAAGGCCTTGCCGGCCAGAACCTCCACCGCCGCCACCTGAAATGCGGCGGCCACATCCTCGCGGCGAGCCTCGGGGTTCTTGTGCACCAGATTAAGAACCGCTGTCTTGAGACCACTAAAACTGAAGTCGAGATCGCCGCTGTTCAGCATCGGCCGCGGCAATGAATAGCAAAAGGCATCCCCCTGCTGCGCCAGGCGTGAGATCTCTGGCCCGCCGGGATAGGGCAGGCCCAGCAGTTGCCCCGTCTTGTCAAAGGCCTCGCCCGCGGCATCATCCAGCGTCTCTCCCAGCAGCGTGTAACGCCCGACCCCATCGACCTGCATCAACTGCGTATGGCCGCCGGACACCAACAAGGCCACGAAAGGAAATTCGGGACGCGGATCCGCCAGAAGGGGCGAGAGTAAATGCCCCTCCAGGTGATGCACGCCGATCGCAGGAATTCCCAGACCAACCGCAAGCCCTTGGGCGAAACTCGCCCCCACCAGCAAGGCCCCCGCCAAACCCGGACCCTGGGTATAGGCAATGGCATCAATCGCATCGAGAGAGGCGCCCGCCGCCTCCAAAACGCGTTGGGTCAGGGGCACAATCCGCCGAATATGGTCGCGCGAAGCCAGCTCCGGAACCACGCCACCGTACTCGGCATGCATCTCCACCTGGGAGTGCAAGGCGTGCGAACGCAGCCCGGCGACCGTGTCATACAAGGCCACGCCGGTCTCATCGCAGGAGGATTCGATACCCAATACCAACATGGTGCATAGGATAACTTGTAATTACGCGCTACCGTGCCTATAATTGCCGCTCTTTTTTATCGGGTTTTGATATGCCGAACGTTCGCCTCAAAGAAAATGAGCCGTTTGAAGTCGCGATGCGTCGCTTCAAGCGCGCCATCGAAAAGACTGGTCTGCTGACCGAACTGCGTGCCCGCGAGTTTTACGAAAAGCCGACCAACGAGCGCAAGCGCAAGCTGGCCGCTGCCGTGAAGCGTCAATACAAGCGCACGCGTAGCCAGACCCTGCCCCCGAAGCTGTACTGATCCAGCCGCAGATACGGGTGACAACGCCCGTATCCTACTGAACTCACCGGGCCAACCGCGCGATGTCGCTCAAAATCCGCATTCAGGATGACATGAAGACGGCCATGCGCGCCCGTGAGGCCGATCGTCTGTCGGCCCTCCGCCTGCTCTTTGCGGCCATCCGGCAACGCGAGATTGATGAGCGCATCGAACTCGACGACAGCGGTGTCATCACCATCCTCGAAAAGCTCGGCAAACAACGCAAGGACGCACAGTCCCAGTACGAGGCGGCCAATCGTCCGGATCTCGCGGAGCGCGAGGCCTTCGAACTCACCATCCTGGCCCATTATCTTCCGCAACCCCTGTCCGAGGCCGAGGTCGCGGCGGCTGTCCAGGCGGCCATTACCGAATCCGGTGCCACCTCGGCGCGCGACATGGGCAAAGTCATGGCCCTGCTCAAGCCCCGCCTGGCTGGGCGGGCCGACATGACCGCCGTCTCAGGCGCCGTCAAGGTCGCCCTCGCCTGACCCCTCTCCTGGGCCATGATTCCCCAGGACTTCATCCAGACCCTGCTCGACCGGACGGATATCGTCGAGGTCATTGACCGTCAGGTACCGCTCAAGAAGGCCGGTGCCAACTATCAGGCCTGCTGCCCGTTCCACAACGAAAAAACCCCGTCCTTCAGCGTCAGCCCGACCAAGCAGTTCTACCATTGCTTTGGCTGCGGCGCGCACGGCACCGCCATCACCTTTCTGATGCAATACGGAGGCATGGGATTTGTCGATGCCGTCACGGATCTCGCCGGCCGCGTAGGCCTGCAAGTCCCTGAAGACGAACGCGGTCCGCGCCCCGAAAGCGATCTCAATGCACGCCTCAGCACCCTTTTGGAGGCGGCAGGCCAGCATTACCGCAACGCCCTCAGGCGTCACCCCCCTGCCATCGACTACCTGAAGCAGCGGGGCGTCACCGGCGCCACGGCGGCCCGTTTTGAACTCGGCTACAGCGAGGCCGAATGGCAAGGCCTGGCAAGGTCCCTGCCTGACTATGCCAGCGCCGAAACGGAGCAGGCGGGCCTCGTCATTAGCGGCGAGCAAGGCAAGCGTTACGACCGCTTTCGCGATCGCATAATGTTCCCAATCCGCAATGATCGCGGACGCTTGATCGGTTTCGGTGGCCGCCTGCTCGGCGACGGCAAACCGAAATATCTCAACTCCCCCGAGACCCCTCTGTTTCACAAAGGCCGCGAACTCTACGGGCTGTTCGAAAACAGGCGCAGCATCCAGCAATCGGGCAGCGTGGTGGTGGTCGAAGGCTACATGGATGTCGTCATGCTGACCCAAGCCGGCGCCGAAAACGCCGTGGCCACGCTCGGCACGGCCGTGACGGCTGACCAGGTGCACACCCTGCTGCGCCGTGTCGACCAGATCCTGTTTGCCTTTGATGGCGACAATGCCGGCCGCAAGGCCGCCTGGCGGGCGCTGGAAAATTGTCTGCCCGCCCTGCAGGACGGCAAGCAGATCGGCTTTGTTTTCCTACCCGACGGTGAAGATCCTGACAGTTTCGTGCGTAAACGCGGTCTCGCCGCGTGGACAGAGCTGCAAAAGCGCCCGCAAGCCCTGTCCGAGTTTCTGTTTGGCTCCTTGAGCCGCGACCTCGACCTCAGCACCCCCGAGGGTCAGGTCCGTCTAACCACCCTGGCCAATCCCTATCTGGACCAGATCCGCAGCGCGCCACTGCTGGCCCGCAGCCTGCGCCAACGACTCTCCGAACTCGCAGGCGTCGCCGCCCCGCCACCCTTTCACGCGCCTGCGCCCCGATACGCCCAGAAAGCCCCGCGCCCGCCGTCAAAGCCCCTGCTGCGCGGCCCTGAATTTGTCTTGCTGCAGGGTCTTCTGCACGACCCACAGCGAGCCAGTCGCATTCCGCCCTCCTTTCAGTCTCGTCAGCCCGCCGGGCAGGCCGTGCTGGCGCTATTGGAGCACCTGCACACACAGCCTCCAGCGCTCAACAGCCGCGACCTTATCGAACAGTTCCGCGAAGGCGATCATAAAGAAATCGTCCGCGCCGCCGTGGAAGAGATCCTGCGCTGGGATAGCCAATACGATGCCGATGCCGAGTTTTCGGGGGCCTTGGCGAGTCTTGATGCCCAGGCCAGCCGTCTGGATGTGAGCCGCCTGTCCGGAAAAAGGCCCAGCGAGATGTCTGCAGAGGAACGCGCCGCCCTGCAAAGCGCGTTGCTGACCCCCAAAAAACGCCCGTCTTAGCGGTCATGCGCAAAGGCGCAGCCCTGTCGCCCACGGCGAATAGAAAAGCCCGCAGAAACAGACGCCTAGCTCATATTTACGCAACAATGAGCCCCCATCGTGTATAATCCTCGGTTCAGCCGACCTTACCTTCCATAGCCCGCGATGCCGACCCAATCTGCCCCGAAAAACGATTCCAAGGTCTCCCCCCAAAAAACCGCTCAGGGAAAACGGGCTGCGGCAGCCAAGAAGACCATTCCGGAGCTTTTCCTGACTGAAAACGGCGGGGCTGAAACCACCGAGATCGCGCGCACACGCCTGAAGGCCTTGATTCTGCTTGGCAAGGAACGCAGTTACCTGACCTATGCGGAGATCAATGATCACCTGCCGGACCTGGCGGCGGATCAACTGGAAGGCGTTGTCACCATGCTGAACGGCATGGCGGTGCAGGTTTACGACGAAGCACCCGATGCCGAAACGCTCCTCATGAATGAGACCCCGGCGGTCGTGGCCGACGAAGACGCCGCCGATGCTGCCGAGGCTGCCCTTTCAACGGTGGATGCCGAGTTCGGCCGCACCACCGATCCGGTGCGCATGTACATGCGCGAAATGGGCTCGGTCGAACTTCTCACCCGCGAGAAAGAAATCGCCATCGCCAAGCGCATCGAGGAAGGTCTGAAGCACATGATGCAGGCCATCTCCGCCTGCCCGCTCAGCCTGGCACAAATCCTCGACCTCTGGGGCCGCATTGAGCGTGACGAGATGCGCATCGAGGAATTGATCGACGGCTTTACCACCGAAAGCGGGGACGACATGCCCCTCGCCACCGACGCACAGGAAGAAGATACCGAGGTCGAAGACAGTGGCGAAGACGACGAAAGCCGTCGTGCTGCGGCCACCGCCGCCAACCTCGCCCTGCTCAAAAGCGAGGCCGTCGAACGCTTCACCCTGCTGCGCGATCTGCAAGCCAAACTCGTGAAGGCCAGGGCCCGTTACGGTGCCGACAGCAAACAGGCCGCAAAGCTTCAGGATGGCATTTCTCAGCACATCCTCAGTATCCGCTTCGCGGCCCGTCAAGTCGATCAGCTCTGTGAAAGCGTACGCGGCATGGTCGAGCAAGTGCGTGTCGAAGAGCGCGCCATCATGGACATTGCCGTCAATAAATGCGGCATGCCCCGTACCCATTTCATCAAGACCTTCCCAGGCCATCATGGCGACCCGGAATGGCTGGTAACGGAGCTCGCCTCTGGCGCGCCCTACTGTGCGGCCCTGGATCGCCAGCGCCATGTCATCAACGAGCTGCAATCACG